>JBKHIN010000360.1:0-3548 GCA_046538635.1 Alphaproteobacteria bacterium | reverse complement strand
AATTGTGTAACCCATGTGCCCGGAATGGACTGTCACCTATGTCTCGGGAAGGGCACTTTGAAATCAATGGCTTACGGGCTTTTCTTGTGAGGGGCGGCAGGTTCCGGCGGGTGGCCGGTATCGGTTCCGTGAGCAAGGGGGGCCGGTTCGGGCCGGAGAGCGAGGGCCAGGGCCGGTTTTCGCTGCGGCGCGGCGCGGACAACCCGGCCCCAAGGCCCATTCGCCCACCCCCATGAATTTCGCCAAACCACGCATGTCCACCACCGGAAAAGGCCATGAACGGGCGCGTCCGGGCGCAGGGACGGACGGCTCGGGCGCTCCCTTCAAGGTTGTTTTGAAACAAGGCCAGTTCTGCTGGCGCGGGTTGCCGGCCGCCTCGCTCCGGGGATATGCCGTGCGGTGCTGGCGGGCCCTGCCCCGTCCCGTTCTCTCCTTGTCCCCGCTTCCGGTTCGGCGGACGCAGCCGGCGCCGGCGGCCGATATTCCCGCCCCTCAACCGATTCTTCAGATTTCCCTGCATTAACCGGTTGCTGGTTCTCTTTTGAGAAATTGCGCTCGGAAAAATCGCTTCCATCAGGAGATGATTGCATGGCTGCCGAAACCAGATACCCATCCGCCTATCCCGCCGACGTGGATGTCGCCCAGACCGGACGGCGAAGCCGCGTTTCCTGGGGCGCCATTCTGGCGGGCTTTTTCTGCGCCCTCGCCATCCAGGCCGTGCTGACCATGGTCGGTCTCGCCTGGGGCTTCGGCACCATCGACCCGACCGAGGAAGCCAGGCCGCTGGCGGGCCTCGCCACGGGCGGCGGGGTCTACTGGACCATCACCAGCATCGTCAGCCTGTTCATCGGCGGCTGGATCGCGGCGCGGCTGGCGGCGGTGCCGTTCACCATCTCGTCGGTCATTCACGGTATCTCTGTCTGGGCACTGACGACCATTGTGCTGGTCTTCCTGCTGATGAGCGCCATCGGCATGGCAATGCAGGCTGCCGCGACCACTGCCCGTGTCGCCGCACAGGCGGCTACGGCTACCGGACAGGCCGCGGCGAACCTTGCCCAGAACGTGGATGTGGGGCAGTTGCCGATGGTTCAGCAGATTCAGGAGGCGGCGCGCCAGCGCGATTTGACGGCGCAGGACATCCAGCAGGAGCTTCAGCAAATCTACAACGAGGTGGTTTCCGAGCAGGAGCAAGAGCGGGCGGCCGAAGCCGTCGGCGAGGCGGCCCGGCAAGCCGTGCGCAGGCCGGCTCAAATTCCCGCCGAAGTCACCAATGTGCTCGACCGCCTGGTCGGCGGCCCCCAGGCCGTTTTCAATGAACAGGACCGCCAGGAGCTGGTTTCAGTGATGTCGGAGCGTTTCGATATGTCGGAACAGGAGGCGGAGCAAATCGTCAACCGGTGGCAGCAGCAATGGCAGCAGGCGGCGCAACAGCTCGAAACTCAAGTTCAGAAGGCCCAGCAACAGGCCGCCCAGGCCGCTGAGAGCACTGCGGAAGCGGCGGCGAATACGTCCATCGCCATGGCCATCGCCAGCCTGCTCGGACTTATCGCAGCCGCCGGGGGTGCGGCCGTGGGCCGTATCGGCAGCGGCTCCAGACACCATTACTGAGGCGCGGCCATTGTGACCCCGGACCGTGGCGGGCGGTCCTGCGGAGCGGCAGGCGGACGGCCGGAAACGGTCGTTCGCCTGCTCCCGTCAAGGAGAGCCTGGCGATGAGAATTCTGGACGAGGGAAAATTCGACGACCGGGGTCAGAACCTTCTGGTCCGGGTGGAACATGAACACCGCCGTTACACGCTGGCGATTGCGAGAGACGTCCTCGTCAAGCGATTCGGGGCCGCGCCCTCGGGCCGCTTTCACGAATACTGGTCCAGGGTACTCGAAAATCGGGCCGTTCTTGAGACCGCCGCCAATTTCAAGCTCGGTCAAGGCGGGGAGGACCGTGACGTAATCTTCATCACGAATGCGGATTTTTGAACGGCCCCGCCGGGGCGGTGCCTGCCTGTTCAACCCGTCTGAAATCTTTCATTGCTACACGGATAATATGGGCCGTTTCGGGATGCCGGCGCAAAAACGTGATCTGATGCGATAATCGGGTGTTAAGCAGGGAGCCGATAGGGTCAGCACCGGCAGTCATGTCTGTCCAACGCAACGAAAGGTGAATGTCATGCTGACATGGGCTGTAGTGTTTCTCGTTCTCGCCGTTGCGGCCGCCATACTCGGCTTTGGCGGACTGGCGGGGACGCTGGCGGGGGTCGCCCAGATCCTGTTTTTCGTTTTCCTCGCGCTGCTGGTCATCACGCTCATCTTCAGGGCAATGCGCGGCCGTTCGCCCCCTGCGTAGTCCGGCCCGCCTTGACCGGGGCGGAATGTCCGCCGGCCGCGGGCGCCGCCCTGAGGTTCGAGTATGCAAACGCGTTTGAACTCAACCATCCATCAGGAGAACGCTATGAACTGGAACCAAATTCAAGGCAACTGGAAGCAGTTCAAGGGACGCGTGAAGGAAAAGTGGGGCCAGTTGTCCGACGACGAAATCGAGCAGATCCAGGGCCGCCGCGACCAGCTCGTGGGCAAGATCGAGCAGCGCTACGGTGTCCCCCGCGCTGAAGCGGAAAGCCAGGTCAAGCAGTGGGAAAACAGCCTGTAAGGGCTGCGTGACCATTCCCTTCCGGCGGCTCCGTCAGTCAACGGACGGAGCCGCCTCGCCGTCCGTTACCCGTTCCCGGCCAGCCATGCCTCCGCCTCCTCCATCCGGCTGCGGTCGAAATAGCGGATTTCGGCGCCGGTGAAGGGGGTGGAAAGTTTCGTCATCCACTTCTCCAGATCGCCCTCGCCTGCCACGGCGATGCGCCCGAAATCGCTGTAGTGCTTGAGATCGAAGCGCAGGTCCTTCCAGGCCGCTTCCAGATCCCAGCCCTGAAAATCCTCCAGCACGATCAGCAGGTTGGGCTTGCCGGGCCTGCGGGCCATGGCGCTCTCAAGTTCCGGAATCGCGGCGTCGTAATCGGTTTTCGTCAGCGTTCCCGCCGCCCGGATGACCAGGAAGTTCCTGTGATGGTGCTCGATGGTGATCATGGCAGGCATTTTCCTTCGCGCCACGCGTTGCAGATGTTCAACGCGGGGGGCATGCGCGGAGTTCCGCGCGCCGGTCCGGGAACGCGGCGTGACCTCGCGAGCAGCGGGTTGGGGAGCCTCAGTGCCGGGCGCGCGGCTGGTCCCCGGCCGAAACCTTCCGCCATGCCTCGATAATCGCTTCGGCGAGATTGTCCGCCTCCTGCTTTCCCGTTTCGTTCGAGATCACGGAAATGCGCAGAATCGTCCGCTCCCGCCAGCCGGACGTCTTGGCGAAGAAGCGCCGCCCCCGCGCCAGTTCGGCCGCGACTTCATAGGCGAGCCGGGCCTGTTCCTGCCGGGAATGTCCATCTCCAAAAGAGACCGCTACCTGATTGAGACAGACTTCGTTGAGCACCTCGATTCCGTCCTCGGCGGAGAGCCTCTCGGCAATGCGCGCCGCGCAGGCGCAGTGGCGCGAAACGATCTCCTCCACGC
>JBKHIN010000359.1:0-3548 GCA_046538635.1 Alphaproteobacteria bacterium | reverse complement strand
CTTCGAGGGCGTCATGAGCGGCCACCTGGTGCCCCAGCTCGAGGCGGCGGAAGCGCTCATCGCCGGCCATGACGGCCCGGTCGAAGATTTGTTGCGCCTGCTCCTGCGCACGCTGTGCGAAAACGTGCTGGAAACCGATCTGCGCGAGGTCGTTCGCCTTCTGATCGCCGAGGGCCCCAACTTTCCCGAAATCCGGGCGTTTTATTACCGGGAGGTGGTGGCGCGGGGCATGGCGCTGCTGGGCGATCTGATCCGGCGCGGCGAAACGCGCGGCGAGTTCCGTGTCTCCGGTGCGGCCGACATGCCGCAGCTTGTCATGGCGCCCTTCATGGTGGCGGCCGTCTGGAAGAGCCTGTTCGAGGATCTGGCGCCGCTCGATGCCGGAAAACTGATAGAAACCCATCTGGACGTGCTGATGAGGGGGCTGCGCGCGTCATGAGTATTTTCGTCAAAAACCCGATTCTGCGCCCGGGCGCCGTTGCCCTCGCCGCCCTGCTTCTGCTCGGGGCGTGTGAGGAAGCGCCGCGCCGGTATCTCGGCTATGTGGAGGGCGAATTCCTGCGCATCGGCCCCGACGAGCCGGGCCGGCTCGCCGAACTCGCCGTACGCCGGGGCGAAACCGTGGAGGCCGGTCAGCGCCTGTTCGCACTCGAAACCGAAACTTACGAGGCCGACCGGGAGGCCGCCGCCTCCCGCCTGCAGGAGGCCGAAGCCACGCTCGCCAATCTCATGGCCCAGCAGCGCCGCCCGGAGGAGGTCGAGGTCCTGCTCGCCCGCAAGGAACGGGCGGAGGCCGATCTCGAACTGGCCCGGGAGGAACTCGGACGCCAGCGCAAACTGTTTGAAGACGGATTCGTTTCGCAGGCCCGGCTCGATCAGGCGCAGGCGGAATTTCAGCGGGCGAAGGCGTCGCTGAGCGAGGTGGAAAAGGAAATCAAGACGGCGCGGCTCTCCGCCCGCCTGCAGCAGATCGAGCAGGCGCGCGCCGCCGTGGAGGCCGCACGGGCGGCGCTGGCCGCCGCGAAGGAGCGTTTGGCGCGGCGCATCGTGAACGCGCCGGAGGGCGGCCTCATACAGGACGTGTTTTTCTGGCCCGGCGAACTCGTGCCTGCGGGCCGCCCGGTGGTCAGCCTGCTGCCGCCGGAACGCCGCAAGATCGTCTTTTATGTGCCCGAGCCCTCCCGCGCCCGGTTCGAGCCCGGCATGCGCGTGGAGGTGGAGTGCGACGCCTGCCGGGAGGGCCTCACCGCCCGGGTGGACTGGATTTCCGCGCAGGAGGAATTCACACCTCCGGTGATCTTCAGCCCGCAGGAACGGGCGAAACTGGTTTACCGGCTGGAGGCGCGGCCCGACCGGCCCCTGGCGCTCGCCCCCGGCCAGCCAGTGACCGTCGCGCCGCTGGCCGCCGCGCAGGGTGGATAGCGATGAACGGGCGCCCGGCCAACGATATCGTCATTGACGTTCGCAACCTCTCCAAGTCGTTCGGCGGCAATCTGGCCGTGGACGGGCTGACCATGCAGGTGCGCCGCGGGCAGATCTACGGCTTCCTGGGCCCCAACGGCAGCGGCAAGACGACGACCATCCGCATGCTGTGCGGCCTGCTCACCCCCGACAGCGGCGAGGGCCGCACGCTGGGTTATGACATCTTCACGGAGAATCATCTCATCAAGCCCCGCGTCGGCTACATGACCCAGCGCTTCTCTCTGTATACGGACCTGACGGTCAAGGAGAACCTGGATTTCACCGCCGCCCTCTACCGGCTTTCCGAGCCGCGCGAAAAGGTGCGCGGGGCGCTGGAATGGCTGGGGCTGACGGGGCGGCGCAATCAGTTGGCGGGCCAGCTTTCGGGCGGCTGGAAACAGCGCCTGGCGCTGGGCGCGGCGCTGCTGCCCGAGCCCGACCTGCTGCTGCTCGACGAACCCACGGCGGGCGTGGACCCCAAGGCGCGGCGCGAATTCTGGGACCGGATTTTCGAACTGGCCCGCCGCGGCATCACCGTGCTCGTGTCCACCCATTACATGGACGAGGCCGAGCGCTGCCACGAGATCACCTATCTCTCCTACGGCCATGTGCTGGCTCGGGGCACGGTAGACGAGGTGATCGATGAGTCCGGGCTTGCCACCTTCATCGTCAGCGGGCGCGGCGCGGGCGATCTGGCGGGCCTGCTCGCCCAAGCGCCGGGCGTCGAGATGGTCGCGCCCTTCGGCAATACGCTGCATGTGAGCGGTACGGATGAAACGGCGCTGGAGCGTGCCCTCGCCTCCGTCCGGGACGAGGCCGGCATTCACGTACAGCGCGGCACGCCCTCGCTGGAGGATGTGTTCATCCATCTCATGGGCGAAGCGGGAACCGGCAACGGAAGGGCTTCGGCAGTTCCGGGAGGCGGCCCATGAATGCGCGCAACGGCGAAACGCGCATGGGCTTTTCCTGGCGCCGCCTGATGGGCGTCATGGTGAAGGAATTCATCCAGATGCGCCGGGACCGGCTGACCTTCGCCATGATGATCGGCATACCTCTGATTCAACTCGTGCTGTTCAGCTACGCCATCAACCTGAACCCCAAAGATTTGCCCACGGCGCTTCTGCCCGGCGACACGGGCCCCCATGTGCGGGCGATCGTCTCCGCCATGCAGGCCTCCGATTATTTCGACATCACTCACGTGGTGGAGAGCGCGGAGGAACTCGACTATCTGGTGGACGCGGGCAAGGTTCAGTTCGCGGTGGAATTTCCGGCGGGGTTCGAGCGCCGTATCGAGCGGGGCGAGGCGCCGCAGCTTCTGGTGATTGCCGACGCCACCGATCCGGCGGCCACCGGTAACGCGCTTTCGGCCCTGCGCGAGCTTCCCAATATCGCGCTCGACATTCCCCGGCAGGGCGCCCTTGCCCATGTGGAGCCCCGCGCCCCGCCCTTCGAGGTCACCGTTCACCGTCGCTACAACCCCGTCATCTCGACCCAGTGGAACATCGTGCCGGCGCTTCTGGGCGTGATCCTGACACTGACCATGGTGGTGTTCACCGCGCTCGCCATGACGCGCGAGACCGAGCGCGGCACGATGGAGAATTTGCTCGCCATGCCCGTGCGCCCCGCGGAGGTCATGGTGGGCAAGATCGTGCCCTTCATTCTGGTGGGCTACATTCAGGCGGCCATCATCATGGCCGCGGCCTTCCTCGTCTTCGGTGTGCCGCTGGAAGGCAGCCTCGTGCATCTGGGCATCGTGATGGTGATCTTCATCGCTGCGCAGCTTTGCGTGGGCTTCACCTTCTCCACCTTCGCCACCAGCCAGCTTCAGGCCATCCAGATGTCGATCTTCTATTTCCTGCCCAGCATTCTGCTGTCGGGTTTCATGTTTCCGTTCCGGGGCATGCCGGTCTGGGCGCAATGGATCGGCGAGATGCTGCCGCTCACGCATTTCCTGCGCGTGGTGCGCGGCATTCTGCTCAAGGGCAACGGCATCGCCGAAATCTGGCCCGACGTGCTCTGGCTGATCGGCCTGCTGATCGCCTTCAGCATCGTGGCGCTCAGCCGCTACCGGCAGACGCTGGATTGAG
>JBKHIN010000090.1:0-9314 GCA_046538635.1 Alphaproteobacteria bacterium | reverse complement strand
CGGGAGAGGAAGGGGCCCGCGGGCGCGGAAAGCGCCCGTGGGAAGGTGAGGGGCAAGACGATCAAATCCTCGGAGGATGAGAGAGCTTTGTCTTGCGCCCCTCACCCTGAAACTGCTGCGCAGTTTCAGACCTCTCCCGGGGGAGAGGTCATTTCGGTGCGGCGTTATGGTCCGCCTGCGTCTACGCCACCACGGGGCAGAAGGGGCGCCCCCAGTCCCGGTGCGGATTGTCCATCATGATGTCGAGGAAGACCGGTAAGAGCCAGCTCATCACCGCGGAGCCGTCGCGGACCTGTGCGCGGTTGGCCGAACTGTTCCAGGTCGCGCTGCCGTGCATGAGCTGGTTGCGCAGGACATAGAGACGGTCGAACAGGATGAACAGCATGCGGGTGGTCTCGCGCCCCCGCATGGCCGCGGCGGCGCGGCGCCGGCTGCCCTCGAACCATTCCGCCCAGCTTTCATAGCCGTCCACGCCGTTGACATGGTTCCAGAAGGGGCCGAAGAGATATTTATTGTCGAGCACCAGCCGGATCTCGTGCGGAAACCGTTCCCACACGGCGTTGTGGAGCCGCCCGCTGCGGTCCAGTGCGGCCAGCGTGTCCAGATAGCGTTTGAAGGCGCTGCGCTCGCCGGTGATTTCCGCGCCCACGTCCCCGCCATAGGCGGCGTTGAAGCCCACCCAGAGCAGGATGAAGCGGACGTCGTCATCCTCCGCCTCCTGCTCGGCGCGACCCAGCCAGCTGATGGCCCGGTGAATGCGCAGGCCGAAGGCATCGGGAAATCCGTCGCGCACGGCGCGCTGCTTGTCCTTGAGCGCGGAATAGCCGGACGGCGCCGCCTCTGCATTCTGTTCCATGACGTTCCCCCCTCGCCGCGTCCGTCAGGGCGCTTCGGCCACACATCCATAATGCGGCATTCCCCGGAAGGGTTCAACCGTGTGCAGCGGATTACCGCACCCGGGCCTCGTCGACAGCGGAGATCGAGGACAGACGGCGGGAGAGCTTGCGCAGGAAGCGGCGGTATTCCTCCGCCTTCGGATTGTCTTCCACGGCGTAGGCGCCTTCGAGTTCAGCCACTTCCAGCTTTTCGTGCGCGCTGGCCATGAAGTCCCGCCAGATGATCGCGGGCAGCCCGCCGCCCGCCACCCGGCGCATGGGGCGGTTGTCGTCATTGCCCACCCAGACGCCCGCCACATATTGCGACGTGTAGCCCATGAACCAGGCGTCCCGGGAATCCTGCGTCGTGCCCGTCTTGCCCGCGGCCGGGCGCCGGCCCAGACCGGCGGCCTTGCCCGTGCCCTGCAGCAGGACATGGTGGAGCATGTTGGTCATGGCGACGGCGTGGCGTTTCTGGTAGAGCCGCTTCGGCTCCGGCTTTTCATACGTATAGAGAACGTCGCCCGTGACCGACTCCACCCGCCGGAGCGCGTGGACGGGTGCGGACATGCCGCCATTGGCGATGGTGGCGTAGGCGCCCGCCAGTTCGAGCACGGAAGTTTCATAGGTGCCGAGCGCGATGGAAGGGTGCGGATCCATGGACGAGGAAATGCCCAGCCGCCGCGCCATGCCGATGACGTTCTCGCGGCCGATCCGCTCGGAAACGCGCACCGCCACCGAATTGATGGACTTGGTGAGCGCCTGGCGCAGGGTCACCTTGCCGCGGTAGCGGCCGTCATAATTGCGCGGCCGCCATTTGTCGATCTTGATCGGCTCGTCGCGCAGCACCGTGCCGGGCTTCAGCCCGGCTTCGAGCGCGGCCAGATAGAGCACCGGCTTGAAGGCCGAGCCCGGCTGGCGGGCGGCCTGAACGGCGCGGTTGAACTGGCTGTCCACATAGGAGCGCCCGCCCACCATCGCGCGCATCTCGCCCGTGGTGGCCAGCGCCACCAGCGCCGCCTGATCGGCGTTATAGGGCATGGCGTCGCGCTCCATCGCCTCGGCCACGGCCTGTTCGGCCTTGATCTGCATGTCCGGGTCGATGGTGGTGTAGATGACGATGTCGGTGTCCGTGCCGCCCGTGCGCCGCCGCGCCTCGGCGATCACATAGTCGGCGAAATATTGCAGCCCCTCCCGGTCCGGCGGCTCGATGGGCTCGACCTTCTCTTCCTGGGCGAGGATCAACTCGCCCTCGGTGATGTGCCCGGCCTTGAGCATGTTGTCGAGCACCAGGCTCGCGCGTTCCTTGGCGGCGTCGAGATCCACCGTGGGCGAATAGCGCGAGGGCGCCTTGGGCAGCCCGGCCAGCATGACCGCTTCGGCCAGCGACAGCCTGGTGGCGGGCTTGCCGAAATAGCGGCGCGCGGCGGCGTCCACACCGTAGGTGCCCGCGCCCAGATAGATGCGGTTCAGATAAAGGGTGAGGATTTCTTCCTTGCTCAGATAGCGCTCCAGCCACAGGGCCATCGCCACTTCCTCGAGCTTGCGCAGCACCGTGCGCTCGGAGCTCAGGAACAGGTTCTTGGCCAGTTGCTGGGTGATGGTGCTGCCGCCCTGCACGAAGCGTCCGGCGGCGAGGTTCAACAGGGTGGCGCGGACCAGGCCGCGCGTGTCCAGTCCGCCATGCTTGTAGAAGCGCCGGTCCTCCGTCGCCAGAAAGGCGTTGATGACATGTTCCGGCATTTTCTCCAGCGGGATCACGTCGCCATAAAAGGCGCCGCGCACGGAGATGATTTCGTCGTTCATGTCGCGGATGGTGACGGAGGGAATGCGGTTCACCCGCCACAGTTCGGCCTGGGTGGGCGGGGCGGCCATGAACATCTTCCAGCCGATATATCCGCCCCCCGCGAACACGCACGCCCAGAACAGAACGAGCACGGCCAGCGGCCGCCACCAGGCGCGCCTGCGCGGGCGCTTGTCGGTATAGATCGCCCCAACTCCTGAGCCGTCCCGCCTCGGCACCGTTCCACTCACCTCACTGCCGCCCCCGGAAGGGGGACTCGAACCAGCGTTAATTTACCAAGAGCGGTTGTGTGAAGGCAAAAATTCGGCAGGATCGGGGCGGGTTTGGCGCACATTCGGAGCATGAACGTGACATTTGAGCCATTCTGGCGGGCAAAGCGGCTGGAGGACATGAACCAGGCGGAGTGGGAGTCCCTGTGCGACGGCTGCGCCCGCTGCTGCCTCGTCAAGCTGGAGGACGAGGACACGGGCGCCGTCGCCTATACGCGCATCGCGTGCCGCCTGCTGGAATCCCGTAGCTGCCGTTGCACGGACTACGCCAACCGCGCCGCGCGCGTGCCCGACTGCATCGTGCTCAGCCCCGAGAGCCTGCCGCGCACCGCGCGCTGGCTGCCGGACACCTGCGCCTACCGCCTGCTGTGGGAAGGGCGGGACCTGGAATGGTGGCACCCGCTGGTCTCCGGCGACCCGGAAACCGTGCACGAGGCCGGCATCTCCGTGCGCAGCCGCACCGTGCCCGAGCAGGACGTGCCGGAAGAAGAGGAGCAGGATCACGTGGTGGCGTGGGTGGCATCGTGAGGGGGGCGCAGCCTGCGCCGGGCCGCCCGGTAAAGCGGCAAGGACCGATTCAGAAAGGGGAAGACCATGCAAAACCGGCTTGTGCTGAGCATTCTCGCAGCGGCGCTGATCGCGGCGCCCGCCGGGGCGGAGCAGGAACGCCCTTCGCTTCCGGAGATTCCCGTGACCGCCATGAAGACCGTCGCTCCGGAGACTTATGAGGCGGCCGCGGAACTGGCGGCGGGCGGGGGCACGCCGGTGGAGATCGCGCTTGAGATCGCCGGGCCCTTCGAGGGCCGCAGCCAGCACATCATACAGGAGAATGAGGGCGGCGAGGCGGCAACGGCCAGCTCCGTCACCGTGCTGCGCGACGGCCTGCTCGACGACGCCGTGCGCGCCCAACGCTGGGAAGTTGCGCTTGAACGGGCGGAAGCGGGAGGCTGGACCGTCCGCACCGTGAAGAAGGCCCGGCTCTGCTGGCGGGGCGCGCATACGGAGGAATTTGGCACGGAACTGTGCCCGTGAACCTCCTGGGGCCGCCGGGGAAATAGTGCACTGTCACCGTAATTCGGGGCGCGCATACGGAGGAATTCGGCACGGAACTGTGCCCGTGAACCTCTTGGGGCCGCCGGGGAAATAGTGCATTGTCACCGTAATTCTGTCACCGTAACCGAAGGTCATTGCTCATGCCCGCTATGCCGTCTTCCAGATGGCCGAGGTCGCCGTGCCGCGTGATCTCATGCGCCGCATCATGGATAACATTGCGGATCTGAGGCGACCATTCGCTGCGGCGGGCTGACATGGACGGAATGTAAACCCTGCAACACAACGGGACAGATGTGCCCAAATGGCGGAAAATCAGCTCGGAGAGGCCTATTGGAAGCAATCTCAAGTGGTACAATCACCTCGGGACCGGGAAACGAGGCTGGCGACAGCCAGAGTGGGCTGCTGCTGGGCGAGTTCCGGACCTGTTCCGGAGTTCATCTAGGGAATATCGGTTAAATTCAAGCCACTAGAATTGCAGGGACAGAAAGCATGAAAGAAACCAGTTTTGAAACGGATTATCTCGTGATCGGCGCCGGAGCCGCCGGGATGGCCTTTACCGACTCCCTCATTGCCCATTCGGACGCAAAAGTGATCATGGTCGACCGGCGCCATGCTCCCGGGGGGCACTGGAATGAGGCCTATCCGTTTGTCCGCCTTCATCAGCCTTCCGCCTATTACGGCGTAAACTCGCTGCCGCTGGAACAGGATTGGATCGATCGGCACGGGACCAACCGGGGATACGCCGAATGTGCCAGCGGCCCCGAGATCGAAGCCTACTTCCGGCGCGTCATGGAGCAGCAATTGCTGCCCTCCGGCCAGGTGCGATACTTTCCCATGTGTAATTACGACGGGGAACACCGGTTCACTTCGCTGGTTTCCGGCCAGACCTTTGAGGTAAACGTCCGCAGGAAGGTGGTGGACGCCCGATATCTGCAGCCCAGTGTCCCGGCGAGCACTCCGCCACCCTTTTCGGTAGCGGATGGCGTGCGCTGCATTCCGGTGAACGATCTCACCAGGGTCTCGGAGAAGGCGGATCGGATGGTCATTATCGGAGCCGGAAAAACCGCCATGGACGCCTGCCTGTGGCTGCTGGACCTGGGCGTCCCGCCGGAATCAATCTGCTGGATCAAGCCGCGCGACGCGTGGCTGACCAATCGAAAATACTTTCAGCCCGGGGATCTTGCATTTGAAGGCAATTCGCTGGCGGTGGAAGCGGCGGCGCACGCCGCCAGCATGCGCGATATTTACGCGCATCTGGAGAGATGCGGCTATATGGTCCGCATCGATGAAAACAGAGAGCCTGAGATTTTTCGATATGCGACCATAAACGAACTGGAACTGGCGCAGCTGCGGAACATCCGCAATGTAGTCCGGCTTGGCAAAATCCGGCATATCGATCAAAACGAAATTGTGCTGAATGACGGAGCAATTTCCGCAAGCAAGCAGGACATCCATGTACACTGCGCGGCCGCCGGCCTGAATTCGGCCCCGGGCG
This sequence comes from Alphaproteobacteria bacterium, assembly GCA_046538635.1. Classification (GTDB taxonomy): domain Bacteria; phylum Pseudomonadota; class Alphaproteobacteria; order JAJFIK01; family JAJFIK01; genus JBKHIN01. The sequence goes on along the minus strand of JBKHIN010000090.1, from coordinate 3,818 downwards.
TGCCCATATTCGCACCGGCAAAGATAACCCTTCAGCCGATCCTTATCGGCCTTACACCTCTGGCCGCGGCAATGACCGGCTATATCGAGGCGGCCTTCGACGATCTTGACGAGATGAACAACTTCTGTCCGCCCAATCCTTATCCGAACATCACTTCCGACCTGGTGCGGGGTCTTCTGACACAGCTCAAAGCCACCAGCGAATGGTTCGGCAGGCCCGAGCTCGCCGCATGGCTTGAGCAGGCCAGGCTGAACCCCATCCGGGGCATTGCAACCCGTGCGGACGAACCGCATGTCCGCCAATCCATGACCCGCTTTCTGCAGAACGCGGACGCTGCCGTCACAAATCTGGAACGGCTGCGGCACTGACTGCCCTCCACTAATCCCGGGAGATTTCCAATTTAATTGAGGCATGTGAGCTAAACTGACAGACATACCGAATGGCGCAGGTGCCGACGGTGCGCCGCGAAGGCCGGATAGGGTATCTCCGCGATTTCCCGCGCGGCCCATACCGGCCGTGAAGCCGTTCGGTGCCAAACACGAGAGGGAGGATGCCCATTGAAATATCCGTTGAAATATGTTGTCCCGATCGTTTCGGAGAAGGTGGGCTTCACCACGGGCAAGGCCGGTGAAGGGGATTGAAAGCGCTGCGCCGCGGGAGGCCTGGTCCGAGGGTGAGGAACTTTACTCACAGGGCCGGCATGCCGAGGCGCGCAAGGCTTATGAAAAAGCGTGACGCGGCGGCCATGCGCGTGGTTGCGAAAACGCTGACCCGGGTTCGCGGCAAGCGCGCCTCGCGTAAGCGCCATCGAAAAAAATCACGTCACCCGTAATTTTTTCCTTGAAGGGCGTGACGCTGTTTCCTATCTCCAGCCTATCTCCAGAATTGTGTGCCGGGACGGGCCGCCGCCGATGAGGCTGCGGCCCGTTTTGGTGTGAGCCAACCGGGCGCACGGCACGCCGGGACGCCCGGCGTGTTGCAGGAGGTCCCCGGGTCCGGGCGTTGCCCGGCCCGGGGATGACATTTCGTTTTTCCGGGAAGGCCAATCATGAACCATCATGCCGCTGACCGTCCGTGAGCCGCGAAACCGACTGGGACCTGGTCGCCACGCTCTATGCGGACCATTCCGTGCCCCTGCGCGAGATCGAGCGCCGTTGCGGCGTCGCACGGAGCACGATCACGTCGAGGGCGAAGCGCGAAGGCTGGCCCGCCAGGCGGCCGCATCGCCACAACATTCTGCACCGGCCCAAATACCGTATTTTGATCAATCGCATGTTTCGCACACTCGACAGGCAGATGCGCGAAATCGAACAGCGCCTGAAGGCGGAGGCCGCCTCCGGACGGAGCGCAACCGCGCGGGAGCGGGATGCACGCACGCTGTCCTCGCTGACGCGCACGCTGGAAAAGCTGGGCGACCTGGAGAAGGAGGCCGCAGCGGCCGTCTCCGCCGAAGCGCAATCCGACGCCCATGACCGCGAAGAAACGTTGGACACGGAAGGCATGCGCGCCGAGCTTGAAGGCCGCCTCGCTCGCCTCCTTGCCGAAACGGGTGAGAACGGCGTTTCTGGAAAGCCTGAGTGAGGAAGAGGCGCGGTTTCTGCTTCACCACTGGCCCTTCTGGGCGCGGGCGGACCAGCTTCCGCCTGCGGACGACCACTGGCGCACCTGGGTGGTGCTGGGCGGACGCGGCGCGGGCAAGACGCGCACGGGCGCCGAATGGCTGCGCGCGCTCATGGAGGGAAACACACCGCCGCAGCGGGGCGAATACCGCCGCGCCGCCCTGATCGGCGAGACCATGGCCGACGTGCGCGATGTGATGGTGCACGGACCGTCGGGACTCATTGCCGTGGCCGCGCCGGCCTTCCGGCCCCGCTTCGAGCCGTCGAAGCGGCGGCTTGTCTGGCCCAACGGGGCGCAGGCGCTTCTGTTCTCGTCCGAGGATCCGGACAGTCTGCGCGGGCCGCAGTTCGATGCCGCCTGGCTCGATGAATTCGCGAAGTTCACCTATCCGCAGGAGACTTGGGACATGCTGCAATTCGCCCTCCGGCTGGGCGGGCGGCCGCGGCAGGTGGTGACCACCACGCCGCGCCCGCTTGCCGCGCTCAAGGCCATTCTGAATGATCCGCACACGGTGGTCAGCCACGCGCCCACCGCCGCCAACCGCGCGTTTCTGGCGCAGGGCTTCGTGAAGGCGGTGACGGCACGTTATGGCGGCACGCGGCTGGGCCGTCAGGAACTGGAGGGCGAGCTTCTGGAACGGCCCGAGGGCGCGCTGTGGACGCCGGAGATGGTGGAGACCGCACGGCTCAAGCCGCCGCTGCCCGATCTGGCGCGCATCGTCGTGGCGGTGGACCCGCCGGTCTCCCACGGTCCGGAGGCGGACGAATGCGGCATCATCGTCGCGGGCCGCGACTTCGGGGACAGGGGCTATGTGCTTGCCGACCGTTCCGTACAGGGGCAGAGCCCGCTGGGCTGGGCGCGGATCGTGGTTTCCGCATACCGGAGTTTCGAGGCCGACCGGATCGTGGCCGAGGCCAATCAGGGCGGCGAGATGGTCCGCACGGTGATTGCCCAGGCCGACCCTTCCGCCGCCGTGCGCATGGTGCACGCAAGGCGCGGCAAGACGCTGCGGGCGGAACCGGTCGCCGCGCTCTATGAGCAGGGGCGGATTTCCCATGTGGGCGTGTTCCCGAAACTGGAAGACCAGATGTTCGCCTTCGGCGCGGAGGGGAGCGGAGCGGGCGCCTCCAGCCCGGACCGCGTGGACGCGCTGGTCTGGGCGCTGACGGAGTTGCTTCTGAGGGGCGCGCCGCCCGAACCCAAACTGAGGACCATGTGAACATGGCGAAGGAAAGCATGGGGCCGTTCGCCCGCCTGGCCCGCGCGTTGGGTGCGCTGTTCGAGCGCAAGGCCAGCGCCACGGCGCCGCTGATCGCATTGCAGTCACCCGGCCGGCCGGTGTGGACGCCGCGCGACTATGCCTCGCTGGCGCAGGAGGGCTACGGCCGCAATCCGGTCGTTTACCGCTGTGTGCGGATGATCGCCGAGGCCGTGGCCGCGGTGCCCGTCACCCTGCAGGAGGGCGGGCGGCCGCTCTCCGAACATCCGCTGCTCGCCCTGTTGCGCCGCCCCAATCCGGCGCAGGGCGGGGCGGAGCTGATGGAGGCGCTGGTGGGCCATCTCCAGGTGGCGGGCAACGCCTATCTGGAAGCCGTTGAACTGGACGGCGAGGTGCGCGAACTGCATGTGCTCCGGCCGGACCGCATGAAGGTGATCCCCGGGCCGGACGGCTGGCCGCGCGGCTGGGAATACACCGTGGCCGGGCGCAGCGTGACCTTCGAGGTGCAGGGAGACGTTTCCCCCATCCTGCATGTGGCGCTGTTTCATCCCGATAATGACCATTACGGCATGAGCCCGCTGGAGGCGGCGGCCGTTTCCGTGGACGTGCACAATGCGGGCAGCGCTTGGAACAAGGCGCTGCTCGACAATGCCGCCCGGCCCTCCGGCGCGCTGGTCTACAAGGGGCCGGATGTGGCGCCCAATCTGACGCCGGAGCAATTCAGCCGCCTCAAGGCCGAACTTGAGAAGCAATATGAGGGTGCGGAGAATGCCGGGCGGCCGATGGTGCTGGAAGGCGGGCTGAGCTGGCTGCCGATGGGCCTCACGCCCGCCGACATGGACTTCATCGACGCAAGGCATGTCTCGGCGCGCGAAATCGCGCTCGCCTTCGGCGTGCCGCCCATGCTGCTGGGCATTCCGGGCGACAATACCTATGCGAATTATCGCGAGGCGAATCTCGCCTTCTGGCGGCAGACGGT
>JBKHIN010000358.1:0-3564 GCA_046538635.1 Alphaproteobacteria bacterium | reverse complement strand
ATTCCGCAGGGCTCGGAACTGGTCGCCACGCTGATGTTCGAGGTGCCGGACAAGGCGCGCCGCCAGGCCCTGCTGTCGCAACTGGGCGGCGTGGAGGAAACCGTCACGTTGAAGATCGGCGAGCACACCGTGCGCGCCGAGGCGGAGAAGGACGTGGATCGCACCACGGCGGAGGGCAAGGCGTCCTCCGTGCATTTCCTGCACTTTCCGCTGACGGAGGAACAGGCGACGGCGTTCAAATCCGGCGAGGGCGAGGTGATTCTGGCCATCGAACATCCCGCCTACCGGCACATGGCCGTGCTGCCGGGGGAGACGCGGGCGGAGTTGAGCGGGGATTTGGAGTAGGCTTATCTTCGGCGGGTATGCCGCTCCTATTCTGCTGCCTTCTGCCGAGCCTCTGCGTACCGGTCGCACCAGGCTTCTTCCTGAATTCCCTCTGTTGAGAAAATCACGACGCGGCCATGCGAATTGGCCGCAAACAGGTCATCGCCGAGCCTCTTGACCGGATTGGCTTTCCCAGTGAAACGGGCGATCTCTTTTGCCGTGAACTGATTGTCCTTGTCCCGCGTAATCAGCGCCGCAAAGCCGTAACTGCTCAACCGGTGGGCAAGGCCGTGAATGGAAATGAAATGATCACCGGCCTGAAAAATATAGGAGGTATTATCGTCCACGAGTGTCACTTCCTCCCCCGAGTTCGGACGCCATACGAGCGACCCGCCGAATTCTCCACGATCCGTGCGGACAAGTTCACCATCGGGAAGGGTCACTGTGGGATGGTCTTCATATGAGCTCTTTTCAAAGGTCAACCTTTCGTTCCGGTAAGACCACACGCCGGTTTCGCACTCATCGGCGAATTTGAAAGCGTCCCGGTAAGCGCCAAATCCGCCCGGTTCGTGCAGGCTCCAGTTTCCGCCCAGCACTTCGGAATAGGGCTGGTTCCTGACCAGCAGACGCACCGCACGCTTGCTGAAATCCCGGACTTCCCATAACCAGAAATGCCGGGCGGCCGCCTCGATTTTCGGCAGGGATTCTAGCGACCGGAGCTGTGCAAGCGCCCTGACGGCGGTGTAGACGTGGCGCCAGTCCGGCGAATTCAGGAAGAGTTCGATTTCCGGAACCGCCCGCCGGTCGCCGATCAGGCCCAAAGCCTCAATGGCGAAAAGCTGTTCGGCCTTGTTCTCCGACTTCAGAAACGGGGTGAGCAGATCACCTGCCGCCCGGGCATTCGTTCCGAACTCTGAAAGCCGCTTCAGGCAATCGAACGATTTCCAGGCGATTTCATCCCATTTTGCGGCGTTGGGTTTGCACAAGGCTGCGGCTTTGCGCGCGACCGAGGGGTCATAGGTGTCAACGAGGGTTTCGAACGCCTGCTTCGCGACGGCTTCATCGGGATCGCGCATCAGGGAACGTAGCGCGGCCGACTTCGCACCGAGATATCCGTTCATTGCGGCGAGGCCGCGCAACGCCGCGATCCGTTTCGATTGAGGTTCGCGGCGGTCCTTGGCAATTCCGATCCAGTCATCCGCGATGACGGTTGCGCGTGAGCCGAATTCCTCGATCAGCACGACCGCGCCCTGCCAGGGGGCCCGGAACGGCTCGTCAACTTCAGCATCCGAACCCTCAAGCGCCGGCAGAACACCGTTCAGCACCTTCGGTCCCAGGCCAAGAAGCGCCAGAACGGTGGCGCTCCGGCCGGTTGCTCCAACAAGATCCTCCAGCAATGCCTGAATGGCCGCGGGAGAACCGATCCCGGCAAGCACATAAGCGAGTCGACCGCCCGGATTGTTCCGGAGCGCGCGTTTCAGGACGGGCACGTCCTCTTCAGACCAGTCTTGCCAGTACTGGAGAACGCCCTCGGCATAGTTCCGCCACCCGCCGTGACTGCCCAGGGCTTTCTGCAACAGGGCGTCCCGCGCGGCCCGGCCGAACCGTGATTTGAGGATCCGGGCGACCTTTTCTTCGTCGCTGAAAATTCTACTGGCGTGTTGCTTCGGAAGGGTTTGGCCGATTTTGTCCAGGCAGTCCGTAAGTGGGGCGCATTCCCTGGCAATTTCTTCGCGGTCCTGCGCAACCGCCGTCGCTGCGAAAAGGATCGTGACCAGGACGGCCGGCAGTATGGCTTTCATCGGCTTCCCCCCTTCGGGACCTCAAGTAATTAACGATACAGGGACGGTGTCAGGATTTCGACATTGAATTGCGCACACAATACTTAATTCCGCTGAATTCAGGTCTCACTGACCGGTGATTGTGAATTCAGTATTGTGTCCCCGTAATTCGTTCAGAAACCGCAGCAGTACGCGGCCGAGGTTCTCGCCCGCCTGTGCCGCCACGCGCACGGTTTCCTCGTGAGAGAGCGGCTGCGGGGACAGGCCCGCCGCGAGATTGGTAATCACCGAGACGGCCGCCACGCGCAGGCCGCAATGGCGGGCGGCGATGCATTCGATGGCAGTGGACATGCCCACCGCATCCGCGCCCAGTGTCCTCAGCATGCGGATTTCGGCGGGCGTTTCGAAGCTGGGGCCGGGAAGCTGCACATAGACGCCCGAAGAAATGGGCACCGCTTCCTCATCGGCGGCCTGTTTCAGGCGGGCGCGCAAATCGGCATCATAGGCTTCGCTCATGTCCGGAAAGCGCGGCCCCGTCTCCTCATCGTTCAGGCCGGTGAGCGGGTTGGCGCCCGACAGGTTGATGTGGTCCTCCACGATCATCAGGCTGCCCGGCGTCAGATCGGGGCGCAGCCCGCCTGCCGCGTTGGTAAGGATCAGGGTTTCCGCGCCCAGCGCCCGCAGCATGCGAACGGGAAGCGCGAGGGCCTGCGCCGGCCGGCCCTCGTAAAGATGCACCCGCCCCTGCATGCAGGCGGCCGGCGTGCCGCCCGCCCGGCCGATCAGCAGGCGCCCCGCATGCCCGGCCACGGTGGAGACGGGAAAGCCCGGAATCTCCGTATAGGGAATGACCGCGTCGAGTTCCAGCCGCTCGCCGAAACCGCCCAGCCCGCTGCCCAGGACCAGGGCGACTTTCGGGAACGGGCCCTCATGGCGGTCTTGCACCGCCCGGGCCGCCCGGCGCACCGCCGCCCGCTGCTCTCTTCCTGTGTCCGGCATGTTAACCTCATGGCTGCCCTTCCGGCTGACCATAGAACCGCTGCCCGCTCGCGGAAAGTGGAAGGCGTTTCAGGCTCCACCCTTGCTGGACAAGTCCTTGTAGGGGCGGGCAGAATGGTATGTTCATCCCCGGCCGCAAGCCGGGCCATTCCTCCCGGGAGGACCCATGCGGGCCGTTGTTGCGGTTCTCGACTCTTTCGGCATCGGCGCTGCCGACGACGCCGCGCGTTTCGGCGATGCGGGGGCCAACACGTTCGGCCATATCGTGGAGGCCTGCGCCGCCGGAAAGGGCGACCGGGCTGGCCTGCGCGAGGGGCCGCTCAACATCCCCAATCTGCTCGCCCTCGGCCTCGGCGAAGCGGCACGGGCGGCGGGCACGGAACTTCCGCTGGAGCGCGCCTCCGCGCCAAAATCCAAATACGGCTATGCCGCCGAACGCAGCCGGGGCAAGGATACGCCC
>JBKHIN010000357.1:0-3564 GCA_046538635.1 Alphaproteobacteria bacterium | reverse complement strand
GCTTCGCCATCCGCGAAGGCGGGCGCACGGTGGGCGCCGGCGTCGTCTCCAAAATTATCGAGTAGGAGGGTAAAGGGCAGGGACGTCGGAGCCAAAATCCTTCTGATCCCTGACATTTGACCTCTGAATAGGAGTGTAGCTCAGCTGGTAGAGCATCGGTCTCCAAAACCGAGGGCCGGGGGTTCGAGTCCCTCCACTCCTGCCACTGACCATACGGGCGCGGCCGGCGGGCGGCGCGCTTGAGTAAACGGAACGAAGGCGAGTATGTCGCGGCAATCATCGATGACAAAGACACCGAGCAAGACGGACGACAAGTCCGGCGCACCGGCGCACAAGGGTACCGGGCCGTTCGAATACGTACAGCAGGTGCGTCAGGAAACGGCCAAGGTCACCTGGCCCAGCCGCAAGGAAACCACGGTCACCACCATCATGGTGGTGTTCCTGGCGATTCTCGCGGCGGTTTTCTTTTTTCTGGTGGACCAGGTCATCGGGCTGGGCGTTGCCGCGATCCTGAATCTGAGAAATTGAGCGCGAGCGGACACCGGGCCACGCCGAAAGAATATTAGAAGACGGACAAACCAATGACAGCGCAGTGGTACATCGTCCACGCCTATTCGAATTTCGAGAAGAAGGTGGCGGACGCCATCAAGGAACAGGCGGCCCAGAAGGGGCTTGCCGACTGTTTCGAGGAAGTCCTGGTGCCCACCGAGGAAGTGGTGGAAGTGCGCCGCGGACAGAAGGTCAGCGCGGAACGTAAATTCTTTCCCGGCTATGTGCTGGTGAAGATGGACATGACGGACGAGGCCTACCACCTGGTGAAGAACACGCCCAAGGTGACGGGCTTTCTGGGCACGAACAACAGGCCGATGCCGGTGAGCCAGCGGGAGGTGGACCGCATTCTCCACCAGGTGCAGGAAGGCATCGAGCGGCCCAAACCCTCCGTGACCTTCGAGATCGGCGAGCAGGTGCGTGTCATCGACGGGCACTTCGCCTCCTTCAACGGCGTGGTCGAGGAAGTGGACGAGGAAAACTCCCGCCTCAAGGTGGCCATCAACATTTTCGGGCGCGCCACGCCGGTGGAACTGGAATACGGACAGGTCGAAAAGACCTGATCCGCTTCGTGCGGGAGGACGGACCCGGGCGCCGTCCGTTGACCGCTAACCCGGAGACGGGCGCCGGACCCGCCCTCTCCAACGGGGAGTTGAGGAGACCATGAAGAAGATCGACGGTTACATCAAATTGCAGGTGCCGGCGGGCGCGGCCAATCCGTCTCCGCCCATCGGGCCCGCCCTGGGCCAGCGGGGCGTCAACATCATGGAGTTCTGCAAGGCGTTCAACGCCAAGACGCAGGACATGGAAAAGGGCATGCCCATTCCCACCGTCATCACGGTGTTCGTGGACAAGTCCTTTACCTTCGAGACCAAGACGCCGCCCGCCAGCTTCTATCTGAAGAAGGCGGCCAAGGTGGAAAAGGGCTCCCAGACGCCCGGCCGCTCGACCAGCGGATCGGTGACGCGGGACCAGGTGCGCGAGATCGCCGAGGCCAAGATGGTCGATCTGAACGCCGCCGACATCGACGCCGCCATGAGGATCATCGAAGGCTCCGCCCGCTCCATGGGCCTGGAAGTGAAGGGGTGAGGCTCATGGCGAAGAGAACGACAAAGCGCATGGAAGCCGTCCGTGAAGGGCTCGAACGGACAAACCTGTATCCGCTCAAGGAGGCGGTGAAGCTGATCAAGGCTCGCGCCAACGCGAAGTTCGACGAAACCGTCGAAGTGGCGCTCAATCTGGGCGTCGATCCGCGCCATGCGGACCAGATGGTGCGCGGCGTGTGCAATCTGCCCAACGGCTCGGGCCGCCAGGTGCGCGTGGCCGTGTTCGCCAAGGACGCCAAGGCGGAGGAAGCGAAGGCGGCGGGCGCCGATGTGGTGGGCGCGGAGGATCTGGCCGAAAAGGTGCAGGCCGGGAATATCGATTTCGACCGCGTGATCGCGACGCCGGACATGATGCCGGTGGTCGGCAAGCTGGGCAAGATCCTGGGCCCGCGCGGCCTGATGCCCAACCCCAAGGTGGGCACCGTGACGCCGGACGTGGCCAGGGCCGTGGAAGCGGCCAAGGGCGGCGCCGTGCAGTTCCGCGTGGAGAAGGCGGGCATCGTCCATGCCGGCGTGGGCAAGGCCAGCTTTTCGGAAGATCAGCTTGAGGAAAATATCCGGGCGTTCGTGGATTCGGTGGTAAAGGCCAAGCCCTCGGGCGCCAAGGGAACCTATCTGAAACGGGTGTCGGTGACCTCCACCATGGGACCCGGCATCAAGGTGGATGTGTCGAGCGTCGCGGGCGCGGCGCCGGCCGAGTGAGGAATTGACGAAATTTCCGGCGGGCCTTTCGGGTCCGCCGGGGATGCCGCCCTTGAGGAGCTGATGCTCCCGAAGGCGGATTTCCTGTCCGAGACTGCAGGGGCGTGATCATCCGTATGCGGATGCGAAGCGCTTAAACCGCCTGCACAGACAGGGTTGAGACACGGGAGACGGGCGGCAATGCCGTCCGGGGCCCGTTGGTTTGACCCCTGGGGCAGGGAAGGAGGGCCGCCTCCGGTCCGGGAAACCGGAGAGGAGGTTGGCGGTGCAACCGGCGGTGTCCGGTCCTGTCCCCATCCGGGTTCGGAAGCGGCGGGGCGGGATGCTGCCCATCACGGGAGGGTGCCGTGAACAGAGCAGAGAAGGCGTCACTGGTCGACACGCTTCGCGGCGTGTTCACCTCGGCCAATGTCGTCGTCGTCACGCACTATTCGGGCCTGTCGGTGGCGGAGATGACCGCGCTCCGGGCCCAGATGGCGGAAGCTGGCGCCAGCTTCAAGGTGACGAAAAACCGGCTCGCCAAGATCGCCCTCGAGGGTACGGAGAAACAGGTCCTTACGGACTATTTCACCGGGCCCACCGCGATCGCGGTCTCCGATGACCCGGTCGCAGCGCCGAAAGTGGCCGTGGAGTTCGCCAGGAAGAACGGCAAGCTCGTCATTCTGGGCGGCCTCATGGAAGAGACCCTGCTCGACGCCGAGGGGGTCAAGGCGCTGGCGGCCCTGCCGTCCCTGGACGAGCTCAGGGCCAGAATCGCGGGCATGGTCAACGAACCCGCCAGGCGGGTCGCCGGGGTGCTTCAGGCGCCGGCCGGTCAGCTGGCGCGGGTTTTTGGCGCCTACGGAGCCAAGGACGAGGCGGCGTAATCCGCCCGCAGGAGCAATCGATCAAACCAACGGGTACTGAACAATGGCAAATCTGGAACAGATCGTCGAAGACCTCTCCAGCCTGACCGTCCTGGAGGCGGCCGAGCTTTCGAAAATGCTGGAGGAAAAATGGGGCGTATCGGCTGCGGCGCCCGTGGCCGCGGTAGCCGCGCCCGGAGCCGCCGCCGAGGCCGAGGCCGAGGAAGAAAAGACCGAATTCACGGTCGTGCTCGCTTCCGCCGGCGACAAGAAGATCAACGTGATCAAGGAAGTGCGCGGCATCACCGGCCTGGGCCTGAAGGAGGCCAAGGAACTGGTGGAAGGCGCGCCCAAGGAAGTGA
>JBKHIN010000356.1:0-3571 GCA_046538635.1 Alphaproteobacteria bacterium | reverse complement strand
GGGGCGGAAAAACGTTACGCTTTTAAAGACGGCCCGGCCCTGAAAGCGCGCGCCCGCGAAGAAGGCCCAGTCCTGAATTACGGACCACTGGCCGAACACGTCTCCCCGGAATTTCGCGCGCGTGCATCGAAATTCTCCGGCCACCCATGCCCGAGTGAGATGCGTCCGGCCCCGAACTTCATGGCCGGAGATATCGAAATCGCCGGAGATGAAAACGCCGTCGAGAAAGGCGTCCGGCAGGTCCGGCGGAGGACCCTCGTCTTCCTCCCCGGCGGAGTCCTCGTCCCCGTCCTTCCCGTCCGGGCCGCCGCCCCTTGTTTCGGTTTCCGGCAGGGGTGCAGCGTGCAGCAGCTTTTTCAGCCCGGCGTGGAAAGCTTCAAGCTGTTCCCCGCTCCACTCTGCCTTGGGGCTTTTGTTGCCTTCGAGGTCCCACAGGGGCAGGTGAAAGGGCGTCCATTTGCGCCCCGCGAAGTCGATCAGGTCATCTTCCGTGAGGCCCTGCTCGCGCCAGTAATCCTGAAGCGTGGAGCTGTCCTCGTCCCGCGGCCGTTGCCGCTTCGCGGCCAGCCCCTCCCACGAAAAATCCGCCTCCCACCAGTCCCGGAAGGCCCGGCTTTCCCACGGCTTTCGCGGATCGATATGATCGGCGTCCCCATCGCCGCCGTTACCGGCGCTGTCCCCCGCCATGTTTCCCCCAACTCGCACTCTTGCGGGGATTGTGCGCCGCGCCCGCGCGCACGTCAATTCACCGGGCGGGTTAGGTTCTTTTCCGCTCTCCGCTGCGAAAGCAGGGGCCCAGGGCTTGTGGCACGAGGGAAAGGCGAGCATGGCGGGCTTACGTCCGGCGCATGGACGAACGGCCTTCTGGATCCCGGCTCTCCGGCCGGGATGAGCGGATTGTGAAAATGAAAGGAAATATGGTGCCCACGGAGAGATTTGAACTCTCGACCTCTCCCTTACCAAGGGAGTGCTCTACCCCTGAGCTACATGGGCACTGAGGCGGGGTGCGCCGCGAGGGCGGAAGCTATAGCGCATGCGCGGAGCCGTGAAAAGGGCTGCCGGGTCTGCGCCGCCGGACCGATCGCTGGCCCGGCCCCCCGCCGCGTCCGGCTACGGGCGGACGATTGTCCGCCCAAGCCTCCCGGTCCTCCCCCTTGCCGGGGGAGGAATTCAGTCGTGGCGCAGCCCCCGGATCGCTCACGCGGCCGGGCGGAACACCACCTTCGTCCAGCCCTCGTCGCGCGCGTCGAAATGGCGGTAGGCGTCCGCCGCCTCGTCGAGCCCCAGATGGTGGGAGACGATGCGCCCCGGATGGGCCCGGCCCTCATGGATCAGCGCGGCGAGGCGGCGGTTATACGCCTTCACATTGCACTGGCCGCTGCCCATGTGCTGCCCGCGCATGAACCAGGTGCCGACATCGAAGGCGATCTTGCCCTCTTTCTCCAGTTCGTCGGGCGAGCCGGGGTCCTGCGGCACGAACAGGCCCACCACGCCGATGCCGCCGGTGAACTTCACCGAGGCGACCAGCTCGTTCATGGTCTTGTTGGGCACTTCCTGCCGCTGCAGTCCGCAGGCCTGGTAGCCCACGCATTCGCAGCCCCGGTCGGCGCCCTTGCCGTAAGTCAGCTCCATCACGCGCGCCACGGGGTCCTCGTCCCTGAAATTGATGGGAACGGCCCCGTAGCTCTCGGCGAGCCGGAGGCGGTCCGGGTGCTCATCCACGACGATGATCTTCGACGCGCCCTGGATTTCGGCCGAATGGGCCGCCATAAGCCCCACCGGCCCGGCGCCGTAGATGACCACGCTCTCCCCCGGCTCCAGCCCGGCGAGCCTTGTGGCGTGCCAGCCGGTGGGGAAAATGTCGGAAAGCATGACATAGTCGTCGGCCTTTTCCTCCGCGTCTTCGGGCAGGATCAGGCAATTGAAATCGGCGAAGGGCACGCGCAGCAATTCCGCCTGCCCGCCCGGATAGGGCCCCATATTGGCGTAGCCATAGGCCGCGCCGTTCATGCCCTGCGCCGGGTTGGTGGTCTGGCAGAAGCCGGTGAAGCCGCGCTCGCAATTCTCGCAGAACCCGCAGGCGATGTTGAAGGGAATGCAGACCCTGTCGCCCACCTGCACGCGGCGGACGGCGCTTCCGGCCTCGATCACCTCGCCCTGATTTTCATGGCCCAGTATGCGGCCGGGCTCGAAACCCGCGCGGCCTTCGTAGAGATGCAGGTCCGAACCGCAGATATTGGTGCTCGTGATCCTGACGATCACGTCCGTGGCCTCTTCGAGCCGGGGGTCTTCCCGGTCTTCCGTGGTGACCTCGCGGGGGCCCTTGTAGACGACGGCCTTCATCACATGCTCCTTCCGATGCCGGGTCGATCTGACCGCAACGGAAGCCGCGAGGCGAGGTTCCCTCCGCCTGCGGAAATTCACCCCCGACTCGGGCGGGCTTGACTCCGGGCGGCGCTCCGGCGCAAGTCCAAACCCATGAACGACACGCCGAAAGATCGCGGGAAGCCTGACCGCCGCAGGGAGCGCGAGGCGCGCCTGGCCGAGGCTCTGCGCGCCAATCTCAAACGGCGCAAGGCGCAGGAGCGCGGCCGCGCCGCCGGAACGGATGCGCCGGAGGACGGTGACAATTCCGGCTGAGAACCGGGGTCACCGCCTGTGCCGCCTGCGGAACCGCGTTCCCTCTTCCGGGCTGGGGCTTTCTTCCCGGTGATCGCGGCGCTCCCGGGCGCGGGTGCGGCTCTTCACCTTGCACACACGGAACGATTTGTTGTCGCAATTGCTGCCGCTGCAGTTCATGGCCACCGCGACCCGGTTGGGGCCCAGGTCGAGCCGCCCGCCGCCTTCCTCGGATACCGTGCGGCCAAAGGAGCGGCAATCGGTCAGCCGGGCGCCCGCGACTTCGGCGCAAAAGAGCGAAAGCCGGTCGCAATAGCCGCCATTACAGGCAAACCCGGCAATCGCCCCCGGGGTGCCGTCGCTGCTGGTTCCGCATCCTTTCCGGCCCTGCTCTTCGGAGATCCACCAGGTGAACTTGGTTTCCTTGCCCCATCTGGCGCTGCCGGCGCGCTGACAGCCCAGACCGACATTGTCGCAATAGCTGCCCTCGCATTCGATGATGCGCATGAATTTGTCTGTGTCGCAGACCACGGGCGGAAACTCTTCCGACGTCCTGGGAAGCTCCGCCGCCGCCTGAAATGAAAGCAGCGGCAGGGCCGCCAGCAGTAACATTGTCCGCAATGGCTGGAACATGACCGTTCTCCCCCGAAAGTTCACACCTTCTGCAGCATGCCGATGCGCTAATATTGGCGGAAAGCAATGCCGCGGCCGCACCTTGCAAGTTTGTCCGGCCGCGATTCAACCCCCGCCGGTCCGGTCCCGCGGTATCGATCTGCACGCGCGGCTTGCGGCCCCCGATGCATTCCGGCAATGAATTTCCGCTTCAATCGGCCGGCATTCCGGCCCTTTTGCCCGCGCGGCACTGGCGCATGCCGGGCGGATGCTGGCATGATCCCGGGCTCCGGGCGGGGCCAACCGGTCCGGCGGGGTGTGTTTCCCTGTTCGAGGAGAG
>JBKHIN010000089.1:0-9342 GCA_046538635.1 Alphaproteobacteria bacterium | reverse complement strand
CCTTCGTGGGGTCCTTGCCGGAGAAGCAGCCGCCGCCGTGACGGGCGAGGCCGCAGAACAGACGCTTCAAGGCGTCCGGCCCGTCGCCCTGCGGCTCAACGCCGTTCTAACGCTCATTGTGCTGGCGCTGGCGGGTCTCTCGCTGTTCGGCGGCTGGGGCGGCTCCTGGTCCGGCAATGCCGCCGCCCTGGCCGAAGCGCCGCCCGACGTCGCCCGCCTGATCTTCTGGGAGGTGCGCCTGCCGCGCGTGGCTCTGGGGCTGATCGTGGGCGCGGTGCTGGGGCTGGGCGGGGCGGCCCTGCAGGGCCTGTTGCGCAATCCGCTGGCCGAGCCGGGGCTGGTGGGCGCCTCCAGCGGGGCGGCGCTGGGGGCGGTGATCGTGTTCTATTTCGGCGCCGCCTCCGCCGCGCCGCTGGCCCTGCCGCTGGGCGGCATTTCCGGTGGCCTGAGCGCGTTGGTGCTCCTGTTCCTGCTGGCAGGGCGCACGCCGGGCATCACCTCGCTGATTCTCGCGGGCGTGGCGGTGAATGCCTTTGCGGGCGCGCTGACGGCGCTGGCCCTCAATCTCGCGCCCAACCCGTTCGCGGTGACCGAGATCGTCTTCTGGACCATGGGCTCGCTTGCCGACCGGGGACTCGATCATGTGGCGCTCGCCCTCGTGCCCTGCCTCGCGGGCGCGGCGCTCATGCTGGGTGCGGCGCGCGGTCTCGATGCCCTCACGCTGGGCGAGGACGCCGCCCACAGTCTGGGCTTTCCCATCGGGCGGCTGCGCGCACAGGTGCTGGCAGGCGCGGGGCTGGCGGTGGGCGCGGCCGTTTCCGTGTCGGGCGTGATCGGCTTTGTGGGCCTGGTCGTGCCGCATCTGGTTCGGCCCTTCGTGAGGCATGAGCCGGGCCGGCTGCTCGTGCCCTCCGCACTCGCGGGCGCGGGCCTCCTGACTGCGGCGGATATCGGGGTGCGGCTGGTGCCGGGCGCCACGGAGCTGAAGATCGGCGTGCTCACCGCACTCCTGGGTGCGCCCTTCTTTCTGCATCTGCTTCTGAAAGCGCGGAGACAGGAATTATGAGCGGACTTGCCGCCCAAAATGTCGAGGCCATGCCGGGAAGCCGTCCGGTTCTGCGCGAGGTTTCGGTCACCGTCCGGCCCGGCGAGATGGCGGGCCTCGTCGGGCCCAACGGCGCGGGCAAGACCACGCTTCTGCGCGTGCTCAACGGGCTCCTTCGGCCCCGGGCGGGCCGGGTCACGCTGGAGGGGACGGATCTGGATGCGCTGCCGCCGCGCCTGCGGGCGCGGAAGATCGCGTGGCTGCCCCAGCATCAGCCAGTCCACTGGCCGCTGACGGCGGCCCGGCTGGTGGCGCTGGGGCGCCTGCCGCATCAGGACCCCTTCCGGGCGCCGGGCCCGGCGGAGGCGGCCGTCCTGCACCGGGTCATGCGCGAGACGGATACGGCCGCCTTCGCGGAGCGGCGCGTCAACAGCCTCTCGGCGGGCGAACGGGCGCGGGTGCTGCTGGCCCGGGCACTGGCGGTGGAGGCGCCCTTTCTGCTTGCCGACGAGCCCGTGGCGGCGCTCGATCCCTATCATCAGCTTCATGTGATGGAGCTTCTCCAGGCGCGGGCCGCGGCGGGGACGGGCGTGCTCGTCGTCCTCCATGACCTGACGCTGGCCGCGCGATTTTGCAACCGGCTGATTCTGCTGCATGAGGGCCGGGTGGCTGCGGCAGGGCGTCCCGGTGAAGTTTTGAACCCCGAACGGCTGGAATCCGTATATCAAGTGGAGGCACTGGAACTGACGGGGACGCCCGCCTTTCAAAATGCGCCCGTTGTTTTGCCGTGGCGGCGGCTGGCGCATTGAAGCGGGTGCCCTGTGCATCCAAAATATGCTTTAAAGACGTTGGCCACCGCCGGTGCGGGAGCGTCGGCGTCCGCCCGAAAGTGAGGGGAAATGCGGTCGGCAAACAGGATTGGGAATCGGCATCCCGGACGCTATTGGCTCCGGCTGGTCTGGGTGTGCTGTCTGGCGCTGGCAACCGCCGGCTTTCTGCTCGGCGCCACGGCGCAGGAAACCGGCGGCGAAAACGGTCCTGCCGCGGCGCCCGGGACGAAGACGGATGAGGGCCCGCAAAGCGCGCCGCCTGTCACCGCCGCTGAACGCGGCAAGGCCGTCATCCTCGATGTCGAGGGCGTCATCGGCCCGCCCATGGCCGACTATCTCATCAAGGGCATCGCCGATGCGCAGGACGAGGCGGACCTCATCATTCTGGAAATGAACACGCCCGGCGGGCTCGTTAAGAGCACCTTCGAGATCAACGAGGCGATCCTGACCTCGAAAGTGCCGGTCGTGACCTTTGTCTATCCGGTGGGCGCACAGGCCACCAGCGCGGGCACCTACATCATGTATGCCAGCCATCTGGCCGCCATGGCGCCCAGTTCCACGGTCGGCGCGGCCACGCCGGTCGATCTCGGCGCGCCGCCCCAGCCGGAAGATCCGGACAAGCCGAAGGACGATTCGGAGAAGGAGCCCGGCGAAAAACAGGACGATGAGGGCACGGGCGGGGCGCCCAAGGACGCCATGTCGGCCAAGGCGATCAATCTGCTGGCCGCCCAGATGCGCAGCCTCGCCGAGCGCCACGGCCGCAATGCCGAATGGGCCGAAAAGGCCGTGCGCGAAGCGGCAACCATCACCGCAAGCGAGGCGGTGGAGAAGAATGTCGCCAATTTCATCGCCGGAGACATCGAGGAGGTTCTGGAGAAGGCGCACGGCAAGGTCGTGAACATTGACGGCGCCGGCGAGGTGCCCGTGGACTCGCAGGACCTGGAGCCGGTCCGCGATGAAATGAGCTGGGCGCAGAGACTGCTGGTGGTGATCTCGAACCCCACGATCGCCCTGATTCTCATGCAGGTGGGCGTGCTCGGGATCATCGTGGAGCTTTACAATCCGGGCGCCATGCTGCCGGGCGTGGCGGGCGTCATCTGCCTGTTAATGGGGTTGTTTTCGCTCGGCCAGCTGCCCATCGATCTGGCCGCCGCCGCGCTGATGGCGGCGGGGCTTCTGTTCATCGTGCTTGAAGCATTCTTCACTTCCGGCGGCATACTGGCGCTGGGAGGGATTGCGGCCTTTGCCTTCGGCGCTCTGTTCCTGGTCGATACGGACGTGCCGGGAATGCAGATTTCGCCCTGGTTCATCGTTGCCAGTACGGCCGTGTTCGGCGCCCTGCTGCTGGTGGCCATGAGTTTCACCGCCGCCTCCTTCCGCAGGCGTGTCCAGACGGGCGCGGAGTATCTGGTGGGTCTGCGGGGCGAAGTGGTTTCATGGTCGGGTCTGGAGGGCACGGTCCTGCTGGACGGCGAGCGCTGGCAGGCGCGCTCGAACACGGAGCTCGAACCGGGTCAACCTGTCGTCGCCGTCAAGCTCGACGGGCTTGTCGTCACCGTCAAGTCCGTGTAAAGGCGGCGAAGTTTACAACCGAAATTCGGCCGGTGGGGCCGGGGATATAGGGTGCTGTTATGGAAGAAATAATCCCGGTACTGAGTGAGATCGGCATTTTCTGGATCATCATCGGTATCTTTCTGCTCGTGACGATTTTGCGCGGGTTCTTCATCATCCTGACGGAATACGAGCGGGGCGTCGTCTATGTGCTCGGCCGGTACATCACCACCTACGGGCCCGGTCTGAGGATCATCGTTCCCCTCCTCTTCCGCGTCGTGAAGGTGGATATCCGCACACTGGTGCACGACGTGCCGTCACAGGACGTCATCAGCCGGGACAACGTCTCGGTCAAGGTGAACGCGGTGATCTACTACCGCGTGATCGACCCCAACCGGGCGATCAACAAGGTGGAGGATTACATGGCCGCCACCAGCCAGCTCGCCCAGACCACGCTGCGCTCGGTGCTCGGCAAGCACGATCTGGACGAGATGCTGATGGAGCGGGACAAGCTCAATCAGGACATTCAGGCCATTCTCGACGTGCAGACCGACGCCTGGGGCATCAAGGTCTCCAATGTGGAGATCAAGCATGTGGACCTGGATCAGAGCATGATCCGCGCCATCGCCAAGCAGGCGGAGGCCGAACGGGAACGGCGCGCCAAGATCATCTCGGCGGAAGGCGAACAGCAGGCGGCGCAGAAGCTGGCCGACGCCGGGCAGATTCTGGCCAGCCAGCCCAATTCCATGCAGCTGCGCTATTTGAGCGGGCTGCAGGAAATTGCCGGCAACCGCACCAACACGATCATCTTCCCGTTCCCGATGGAGGATCTGGGTAAGCTGGTCCGCGGCGTGACCAACGCCAACGAACGGTGAGTGGACGGGCGGACCGGGTCGAGAGACCGTCTTCCGCCCAATCCCCTCTCCCGCTCTTTCCCGCGCAAGCGTGGAATCCAGGGCCGTATGGTCTGGATTCCGATCCTGTTTCGCTGGATCTCCGCTTTCGCGGGGACGAGCGGAAACGCTTGCCTCCAGCTCTAACCGGCCGGGGCGCTCTCCGCTTCCAGCCATTCCAGAAATTCCGGATTGCCCGCTTCGGGATCGAGCGCCCAGGTCACCACGCAGGGCACCGTGTAGCTGTGCACCTCCCTGATGCGTTCGGTGAGCGCCGGAAGATTGGCCGCCGTCGTCTTCAGGATCAGCGAGGTTTCCGTATCCTCCTGCACGGCGCCCTCCCAGCGGTAGACGGAGGTGATGTCGCCCAGAATGTTGGCGCAGGCTGCGAGCCGTTCGCCCACCGCCGCGCGGGCGATGGCGAGCGCCTCCTCACGGCTGCCCGCGGTGACATAGACAAAGCGCAGATCGGCCATGACCGCCTCCTCGTGTCTGCAGTCCCGTTGTCAGGCGTGTAGGCGGCGCGGGCCCGCAATGCAAGCCATGTTCGCCGGGTGCAACCGGCGGCGGAGGCGCACGGCCGTCAGAGATCGCCGGCCCTGATCTTTTCCATGCTCAGAAGAAGAACGACCCGGCCCACCAGCTTGCGCACCTTTTCCGCGCGGTCCGTGTCGCCCCACTTGATTTGATTGATGAGCAGGCCGTCGAGGGCCGCGATCACCAGATCGTTGGCGAGGGTGAGCTGTTCGGGAATGTCCGCCCATTCGGGAAACACCCGGGGCAGTTCGGCCAGCAGGACTTCCTCGAATTCCGCCGCCTTGGGCTCCAGAATGCCGCGCAACTCGTCGTCGCAGCGCGCGGCCATGCACAGTTCCAGGCTGGCGCGGTATTCGAGCGTGTTGACGTTCTTCCAGTAGAGCGTCACCCCTGCCATTTCGTTCCGGCGTTCGGCCTCGCTCAGACTGCGGAATTCCCGGAAATTCCGCTCCATGCGTTTGAAGAACGTCCAGGCGATGGCCTGTTCGATCAGTGCTTTCTTGGTGGGATAGTGGTGGAGCATGGCGCCGCGGGAAACTTCGGCCATGCTGGCCACGGTTTTGGTCGTGGTGTTGGCGTAGCCCTTTTCCGCGAGGCACCTTATGGCGGCCTCCAGAATGGCGATGCGGGTGCGCGCGCTCTTGCGCTGCTGCCAGCTGCCGCCGCCGGAAACGCCCGCCGGTTCCAGACGGGCCAGAACGGCGCTCTCCAGCGTTTCCTGCGTCTCCGCACTCTCGTCCGCATCCGCCGGCTCGCCGCCGCCGGCCGCCGTGTTCCCTGCCGTACCCGCTACGGCCAAAGTATTCATCATGCCCCCATACCCGCTCCCGCCCCGATTGATCACTTTGTCGCCGGACCGCTTGCACGGCCGGCATGGCCGGGCAGGACAAGCTCCGATAGCACGATTTCTCTTGTGTATGCAAATCAGGAATGGGCCCGCGGCCTGCTTGTACCGGCCGTCAGTTGAGCCGCGGATGTCCGGACTCGTCGAAATGCAGGGTGGGTGGATCCCTCAGTTCGCTCTCCAGCGTGTTGCGCGACATGGCGACCATCCAGGTGGAGGCGGAAAATCCCATGCGGGCGCACTCGTCTTCCACATATTCCAGCAGTTTCATCAGCGCCCGGTGGGTTTCCAGACGGTCCTCGGTGGGCATGGGCCGGCTGTTCATGTCAATACTCCACACACTGGGTAAGGATTTCCTCGGTCGTGATCAGGTCGCCAAAATGCGAGGCCACATGCACGGCGGCCCGGTGCGCCTGCAGTTCCGACATGTGTCCCGAGGCGATGCTGGCGGAGGCATCGTGGGCGAACTTCATGTTTTGTCCCCGCTCATGGGCGTCGATGATGGTCGCCAGGCATGAGGTCGAGCCCATGAATCCGACGATCACCGCGTGGTGCCCGCCGCCTGCCTCCATCATGCGTTCGAAGGACGGGTTGGTGTAGCAACTCGGCTTGTTGCGCTCGAAGACCATCTCGGATCCATGGGGCTCGAATCCTTCGATCCAGGTCGAATAGGGCGTGTCCGGATTGAAATAATTGCCGTAGTGCCGGAACCGGCAATGGGCGATGGAGAGCCCGGTGTCTCTGGCGTGTTCCAGGAGCAGCCGGGCGTTGGAAAGCGCCGGCGCCGTGTTCTCGATATGCAGCAGCCGCCCCTCGGAAACGAATTCGGCCTGCATGTCCAGAAAGATGATCAGCGGCGCCAGCTCGCACCGCCGGACGCGGCTGAACGGAATGATGCGGGGATGGTCGAGCACCGGGCCCTCCCTTCAAGAGGCGGAGGTTTTACCGGCGGACTCGCGCAGTGAAGAGGCTTCGAGCACGCCGGGATATTCCCACTGGCCTTCCGGCCGAATGAGGACGTGGGGGCCGCTGTCGAGCGTTATGGCGTCTTCGTCGGGCTGCATGTCGATAATCATTTCCGTGTACCGTTGATCGGAAAAGACGAAAGTATGGCCGGAGCCTTTCACCCTGGCTCCGAATCGGGCCCAGAAATTCTCCAGGCCGTTGCGGACATGACCGTAGATCCGCCGGTAGCCCTTTTTCCGGCACAGGCGGATGCCCGCGTGAACGATTTTGAAGGCGAGGGGCGAGCAGCGGTATTCCGGGCGCACGGCCAGGCGTTCGAGCTTGGCGAAGCCGGCGAAATACCGGATGCGCAGCGAGGAGGCCGGCTCCTCGCCGTAATAGCCGATCAGATGAGAGCCGCAGAAATCATTCCCGTCGAATTCCTCCCGGTACGGACACCCCTGCTCGCTCATGTAGACGGCGGAACGGACGGAGAAAACCTGCATCAGATCGTCCAGCGAGCCGGCCACCTTGATGGTGATCTGCGGCGAATTGGGCCGTGGGGGACGATGCCGGTAACGATAGGTGTTCCAGGACGGCGGTTTCTTGATTGGCGATGCCATTCCATTCCATCCCCTGTCAGTTCAGTTGCGAGAGGGCGCCCCGGTTGGCGAGCCGCCGGTAGATGACCAGGGAGCCCACCGGATCGCCGCCGAAAAGCGGGCGGAAACCGGCATGGATCAGGGCGCGCGCACCGTGCCGTGTCGCCGGGCGCGAATAAATGTCGAGACGGCGATAGCGCGGCGCCTGCAGGCGCTTCATGATCAGGGTGATGGCCGTGGCCGTCGTCCCCGGGCCCAGCGATGCCCACCAGTATAGCGCCGAGGGCGGCTCGGCCGCGCCGGCCACATGGCGCAGATCGGGCCGCAGGAACGCGAAGCGGGCGCAAAGAAGGGCCGCTTCGCCCTCCGCCGACAGCGGCAGAAAGGCGTGAAATCCGGCAAGCCGTCCGCTGCGTCCCGGCCCCCGGCGTTCGACGGCCCAGATGCATTCGCCGTTATGGGCAATCATCCGGCAGATATGCCGGCGCGCGGCGAGCCCGCCGCCGATTTCGCGCTGTGCCCGCCGGAGCAGGGGGGTTACATCCGCAACACGGGCCCGGCGGACCGAGATGTCCTCCAGGGGCCGTTTGCAGACATAGCTGTCCAGTTCCCGCTTTGCGGGCTGTGGGGGCATTTCTCGCATAGTTCCAGCGATTGCAGTTGTTTCGGAGCGGCCAGGCTGTAAGCTCGGCCGGGGACAGGATAGCTGAAGGCCGCATTGCGGGTAGTCGAAATGGTGCAAAGGGGTGTTGCGGAAACCGGTTCAGAACCGGCCGGCACGGAGCTGCCGGAGCTGGACTGGACGGATCTCAAATATTTTCTCGCCGTGGCCGAGCACGCCAGCATCCGGGTTGCGGCGAAATCGCTGGGCACTTACGCGTCGACGGTGAAGCGCCACATCGACAGTATGGAGCGCATCCTGAACGAACCGCTCTTCTATCGTTCCCCCTACGGAATGATGATGACCGAGTTCGGCAAGGTGATCCTGGAGGACGCAATGAAGGCGCGGGACTCCTTCACCGCCATCGAGCGCAAGGCGCGGGGCGCGCTGAAGGAGGTGCAGGGCAAGGTCCGTCTGGCGGTCACCGAGGGTGTGGGCGGAAGCTGGCTGCTGCCGCATCTGATCGAGTTCCAGCGCAGCTTTCCGAACGTGACGCTGGAAACCCAGTGCGGCATGACCTTTGCCGATATCCTGCGCCTGAACGCGGAAATCTCGGTGCAACTGAAGAAGCCGGAAGATCCGGACCTGATCCAGAGCCGCCTCGGGCGGCTGCATCTGTCCTTTTTCGCCTCGCGCCGCTATCTGGAGATGTTCGGCAAGCCGAAATCCATTGCCGATCTGAAATCGCACAAGCTGGTCACCCAGTATGCCGACCAGGTGGAGGAGCGGCTGTTCCTGCAATTCGCCCGGATCGACGACCCGCGCGGCGTGGTCGCCTTCCGCACCAATTCCTCCATCGGGGCCTATACGCTGGTGGACCGGGGGGCGGGCATCGGCGTGCTGCCCACCTACATCATGGCGCTGGGGGTCAATCTGGTGCCCATCGATCTGGGCGAGCGCCATTCGGAGGAAATCTGGCTGGTTTACCATCCGGACGTGAAGCGCACGCGCAGCCATGAACTGGTGATCGACGCCATCCGGCGCAGTTTCGATACCGCCAGGTATCCCTGGTTCGGCGAGGCCTACATGCCGCCGCAGGAAATCGCCGCCCTGCCGCGCGACGCCTGGGCCCATATGGTGCCCACCAGCGTGGCGATCTAGCTCTGCGGCGCGGCGGTCCGCGGAGCAACAGGGGGCTCACCCGCTTGCGGCGGCCCCAGGGAGCTTCCAACACGGCTCACCCGGTTGCAGCCGGGGACGGCCGGAACGATCGGGCCGCCCTCCGGACGGGCGGGCGAACCGTTCCGGGCATCGCCTTCATCCGGCTTGAAACCGCAGTCCCCGCCTGCTATGTGCGGCGGTGGAGAGGTGGCCGAGCGGTCGAAGGCGCTCCCCTGCTAAGGGAGTGGGCGGCAAAACCGTCCCGAGGGTTCGAATCCCTTCCTCTCCGCCAGTTCAGCCCAAATCCGTCTCCAGTTTTGTGTGCCTGCCGGC
>JBKHIN010000355.1:0-3575 GCA_046538635.1 Alphaproteobacteria bacterium | reverse complement strand
TTCGCCTTTCGTGTCTTGTTCCAGTCGAGATAAGCCTCGCGGTCAATCGGTTTCCCGCCGTCGTTAATATGTGAATATTTGCTCGCCAGTAACCGGTCGATGGTTTCGATGTCCGCATTGCGATAGGCCTCGCCGAAGCGAATAACGAGCGATTCAATTTTCTGCGGATCACTGGCGCCGGCCTCCGTCAAAAGACCAGCCGACAAGATAGCTGCCGAAAGTACCAGATTCTTGGTGCCCACTTTCCGGCCTCCTGTTTTGTGAGAACACATTTTTACCGGGCTGCGCCGAACGTTGCGCTCATCTGCATCCCGTATCAACACGCGTCCGGCGCCGTTCGACTTCTTTTGCCGGTGGTGCCGCGGCGTCAATCGGCGACCGGTTCGTCCTCTTCACGGCTCAGAATCATCCAGTGGCCGACGCCGTAGAAGGCGCCGCCGCCCAGAACTGTCCACAGCAGGTCGTTAACGTCGAACGTGCCGCCCGTGGAGATCTGCGAGAATTCGCGCAGCGCCAGGATCATCACCGCGATGGCGGCGGCCATGATCAACTGGCCCTGCGCGGGACGTTCCGGCCGGAAGAATTCCAGCGCCACGTAAATGATCGCCGAGATGCCGATGGCGCCCAGGAAATTGGCCGCCACGTTGCCCATATAGGCGGACACGCCCTCGCCGATGCCGAAATTCATCAACAGAATTTGCGTCAATACGTAATAGACGGCCGCCGGCGTCACGCAGACAGCAAGCAGCACCAGCCGGTTCATTCTGATCGGGACCATGCGTTCCCCCTGCTCCCTGTCAGCACCCCTGAAACGAATGCTCTACTTCTTTGAATTCATTCGTAATTTCAATCCGCCCGAATGTCCACATTGCAAGGACGGAGCGAACGCCTCCGTGCGGTCCCATTGGCGGGTCAGCCGCCCGCCCGGCCGGTCACCGCGCCGGAACCCAATCCCGCACCGCCTCCGCCTGTTTCACCCACCAGGCCCGGGAGAGCGGGCCCGGCCGCCGGCACGGGTTGCGGCTGCGGCCGCGGAGGATCGGCTCACGCATGTCCTCATTATCGAATTCGGTGACACCGATTTGGCGGGCGAGTGCGCAGGCGATCTTCACCTGCGATTCGGGGCCGGCGCGAAAGATCGGGGGCACCTCCCACAGCCGGATCTCGTTGTCGCGCGAGACGACGGCGATTCGGGTGCCCTGATCGTCGATCACCGCCTTGCGCACACGATCCGGCCCCACTGTGAAGTCGGCCAGCGGCGTGCCGGTTCGCACATCCCAGATCCGTGCAACGCTGTCGGCGCTGAACAGATAGGCCACGCTGCCCGCGAACGCGGTGTGCCAGAAGTTCGAACCGAGAATGTGATCCCGGACCACGCTCCGCAATTTGCCGGTTTCGAGGTCCCAAACGGCGACCTCGCTGCCGAGGCGCTCCACAATCAGGCGTTTCCGCTTCCAGTCCAGCGTACGAAACTCCACAAAATCACCGGAGAGCTGCAGGGACATGACCGGTTCGCCGGTGCCCGCATCCCAGATATGGGCGGTATTGTTCTCTCCCGCCGTGACCAGATGCGTGCCGGTACGGCTGAAAATGCCGCTCTCCATCGAAATCTCGGGGATCTTGAACCGCCGGACGGCCTCACCCGTTTCCGCATCCCACAAAGCCGCAACGTTTTCCACTGTCTGGTAGGTGAAGACACGCGGCCCCTGAGGCGAAAACACCGCCTTTCCCGGCGCGCCGATGCCGTCCGGCAGCGTGAATGAATTCAACTGGCGACCCTCGTCCACGTCCCAAAGGCTCGCGAAATAGCGTGCCGGACCGGACCAGGTTACGAGGGCGCGGTTTCCCGTATCGTCGAGAACCGCCCGCCAGGGTTTGCGGTCCTCCTCCTTCAGGGTTTGCAGACGCTCTCCGCTCTCCACCTCCCAGACATGCACGGCCCCGTCGCTCGACGCGGTGACGGCCCGCGTTCCGGCCCCGTCGAAAGCGGCCGACCGGACGCTGTCATCATGTCCCGGAAGCACATGAAGCAGGGCGCCCGTTCGCGCGTCCCACAGCCGGACCGACCCGTCCTTCGCCGCCGTCAGCAGATGGTTTCCGGACGGATCGAATTCCAACTGATCGACCTCGGCGGCTCCGTGCCCCTTCAGCACGTTGAGCGAATTGACCGGCTCCGTATCCCAGATGCGGGCCGTTCCGTCCACAGACGCCGTGAACAACCGCCCGCCCTCGGGGCTGAAATTCGCGGTCAACACCAAATGCCGGTGACCCGCATAGGTTTCCAGAAGCATTCCCGAACGGACATCCCACAGGCGCGCCAATCTGCTGGCCGAGAGAGTCAAAAGGCGCGTGCGGTCCGGGCTGAATTGCGCCTGGACGCCCCAAAGCCCATAATTCGCCGGGCGACCGGGCGGCTGGGGACCGGCCAGCGTCCGAAAGGGTTTGCAACTTTCCGGATCCCAGATCCGGGCCTGACCGTTCGCCCCCGTCGTGACGAGCCGCCCGCCGCCGAAGGCCACATCCACGATGGGGCCGCCATAGCCTTCCAGTTCGCACACCAGCTCCCCCGTCCCTGCATCCCATAGATGGGCCTTACCGAGACGATTCATGGCCGGGTCCCAGCCCGCCGCCGCCACATGGGCGCCGGAAGGGCTGAAAACGGCCTTGACCACCTTGTATTCAAAGCCGGAAAGCGTGTGCTCCAGCTTGCCCGTTCCGGTTTGCCAGATTCGCACATGCCCGTCCGAATGACCGGTGGCCAGGCGGGTGCCATCCGGCGAGAAGGACGCGGTGCTGACATGATGCTCGGTCATGGCGCGCAGAAACGGTTCATCGGGATCGTCGGTCGCCTCGAAGGGCTCGGCCTGAAGCTTGAGCGTACGGACGAGATCTCCGCTTTGGGCGTCCCACAGTTTCGCCGTGCCGTCGTAGGAAACCCTCATGACCTGCGTACCGCCGGAGCGGAATGCAACATCGAAAACGGCAAGCGCATGTTTTTCGAGGACCGCCGACAGCTCACCGGTTCGCACATCCCAGATGCGCGTGATGCCCCCCGACGTCGTCGCAACGCGCCTGCCCGCCTGATCGAAAACCGCGTTGTTGACCGGGAGTACGTGGCCGCTCAGCGTCTTGCGGAGTTTCCCGGTTTGCGCCTCCCATAGTTTCGCGGTGCCATCATAGGAAGCCGTCACAACGGTCTTGCCGTCCGGAGAAAAGGAAGCCGCCAGCACCATTCCCGGCTTCCCCTCGAGAATACGGGGGCGCTCGACGTTTGCATACGCACGAACCATCTGGGCACGGGCCTGATCGCTGTCCGGCGGCCACAGTTCTCCCGGCTGCGGCAGGCCGGTCAGCGCCCATAACAACGCCTTCGGATGATCTCCCGCGTCATTCGCCGCCTTCGCCCGATGGGCAAGGGCGAGCGATGCGGTGTGCGCGCCCCCGTCCGCCAGGATGAGGGCCGCGCTCACGGAAGCGGCGGCAATGAGGAACAACAGCACAATGACAATGCGCCCCGGCCAGGGCGATTTTTGGCGCGGTGACCGGGCGCCCCTCGCAGCATCATGATCGGCAAC
>JBKHIN010000088.1:0-9381 GCA_046538635.1 Alphaproteobacteria bacterium | reverse complement strand
GTTCCTGACCATATATGCGAACATTGAATCTGCCAGCAAGAATATCTATCGACTTTGAAGCATGGTAAAACATGCGCTCCATAATAATGGACGCATGTTCTGATGTTCCATTGAAAATTGGATCGCCTGTTCGCGCTCGAATAGCGCGGTCTATTCTGTCCCTGTATGAATGCAGCAGTGTCATAGCTCGCACCTCGCCATCACCCCTGCATGCCAATATACCCAGAATCTGGGCATAACTTGGAACAACTCCCTACGCTGCACGGTGACTCCCCCTTCAGAATCACCGTCCTTGTCTCATTTTCGGACGCGCCTGTCAAAAAACCCACAGCTTGTCAACCATCAATCCACAACAAAAGTAGCTCTAACTCTAGACAAGTTACGAATCGGTGTCCACGCGTGCATCGCACATCCAGCCATCGGAACACCGACACACCTTGCCTATCTCCGTTGGCCCTTCAGGAAACTGGGCATCGGTCAGGAACCTCGACACATAGCATACTGCGTTCCAAAGATGGTGGGGATGAGTAGGCGAAAATTCCCCGATGGATTGTGTGACGGCAGGCAAGCTCAAACCGTCTTCGCCTCGTAGGTGCACAGGTCATTGATCAGGCACACGGGGCAGTCCGGCTTGCGGGCCTTGCAGACATAACGGCCGTGCAGGATCAGCCAGTGATGGGCGTGCAGGCGGTAGTCCTTCGGCACCCGTTTTTCCAGTCCCTTCTCCACCTCCAGCGGCGTGGCGCCGGGCGCGATGCCGGTGCGGTTGGCCACCCGGAAAATATGGGTATCCACGGCGATGGTCGGTTCACCGAAAGCGATGTTGAGCACCACATTGGCCGTCTTGCGCCCCACGCCCGGCAGCGCTTCCAGCGCCTCGCGGCTGGGAGGCACTTCGCCGCCGTGCTCCTCGATCAGCTTCCGGCTCAGGGCGATGACGTTCTTCGCCTTGTTGCGGTAGAGGCCGATGGTGCGGATGTAGTCGCGCACCCCCGCCTCGCCCAGCGCCACCATTTTCTGCGGCGTGTCGGCGGCGGCGAACAGCGGCGCGGTCGCCTTGTTCACGCCCTTGTCCGTCGCTTGAGCGGAGAGCACCACGGCCACCAGCAGGGTGTAGGGATTGATGTGCTCCAGTTCCCCCTGCGGCTCCGGCTCGCGCTCCGCGAAGCGGCGGAAGACTTCCTCGACCTTTTTCGCTGACAGTTTACGCCCCATGACGCGCGGAGATTAGCGGGAGTTCGCGCGGGCGCAAGCGGGATAATTCAGCGTTTGCGCCCCTTCTTCTCCGGCAATTCGCCGCCGCATTTTTCCGTCCAGGCGCGGGCGATGGCGCGCTTGAAGGCGAAGGGGCGGTCGATATAGGGCATCACGATTTCGCCGATGCCCACGCCGCGCACGGTCAGCGTGCCGTAGCCCAGGAAACGGCCCAGAATGTCCTGGGAAACGCTGACGCTCTCGATCTTGTTGATGCTTACCTCGTCCACGTCGCGCATGATGAAACCGCGCTTGACGATCACCCGCTCGGAAGTGACTGCGAACTCCGAGAAATAGCGGCGAAAGATCATGTCCACGAAAAGGATGATGCCGATCAGGAAGATGCCGAACGCGATCAGAAAGAAGAACGCCAGCGCCACATAGGCCCAGTGATAATGAGTGGCCGCGTAAAGATGCTCCTTCGGTTCCAGGTTTTCCTTTACATAACTCATCGACCGGCATCCTGTACTGACTCTATAGATGATACTACGATCTGCCGCGCGGAAGGCCCGCCCATATCAAAGTTCATGGTGCTTTTTACCTTGCCCCCGATTGTGCCGGTGGGTGTGTGCCATAGTTCCTGGACATGAGCGAGCATATCACCAGCGCGCGTGAACCGGCGGGGCGCGTCTATTTCGACGCGGTGCTCTATCCCCACCGTTCGCTGAGCCCGGCTGGCTTTCTTACGCTTATGGCGCTGCTGGCGGCGGTGAGTTTCACGGCGGGCGTGTTTTTTCTGACACGGGGCGCCTGGCCCGTCTTCGGCTTTTTCGGCCTTGACGTGTTCCTCGTCTGGCTGGCCTTTCGCCAGAATTTCCGTGCCGGAAGGGTGCGCGAACTGATCACGCTTACGGATTCGGCGCTGGTGATCCGCCGGGTGGAGCCGAACGGGGCCGCCCGCGAGTTCCGGTTCGAGCCCTACTGGGCGCGGGTGGAAGTGGACGATGTTCGGGGCCAGGCAAACCGGCTGGTGATCTCTTCTCACGGCCGGCGCATCATGGTGGGGGCCTTCCTCACCCCGGAGGAACGGCTCGAACTGGCCGAGGCCCTGCGCGGCGCGCTGCGGGAGCAGGCGAAGGGGGTCGCGGCGGGCAGCAGGGATTGAGTGCCGCCGCCACCCCTTGCCGGTGCCGGCGCGCCGATGTCCGGATCAGCAAAGACCCCGCTTACAGGTGCCCTAGCCGTTGACCTGGACGACACCGCGGGAGCGGTTCAGGCGTATGGCGACTGGTTCCCGTGTCTGCCGACGCCGCTGAGGATTCGCGCACCGATCCATCCGGCGTCAGTCGGGCCGCTGCCCTCACGCCTCTACATCCAGATGCATGAGCACGGGCACATGGTCGGAGGGGCGTTCCCAGCCGCGCGCCTCGCTCAGAATCTCCACGTTGCGCGCGCGTCCCCTGAGCGCCGGGGTCACCCAGATGTGGTCGAGGCGCCGGCCCCGGTTGGAGGTTCTCCAGTCCCGCGCCCGGTAGCTCCACCAGGTGTAGAGCTTCTCCGGCTCGGGCCGTTCGGCGCGCGTGACGTCGATCCAGTCATGGGCGCGCTGAAGGTGGGCGAGATGCTCCACCTCCACCGGCGTATGGCTGACCACTTTCAGAAGCTGCTTGTGGCTCCAGACATCGTGCTCAAGGGGGGCCACGTTGAAATCGCCCAGCGCCACAAGCTTGTTTTTCGTCTTGGCGCGCCGGGCGCCGAACCAGTCGCGCATCTCGGTGAGGAAATCGAGCTTGTGGCCGAATTTCTCGTTGACCGCCGGGTCCGGCTCGTCGCCGCCCGAGGGTATGTAGAAATTGTGCACCTCTACCCCGTCGCCCACGGTGACCCGCACATGTCGGGCATCCTCCTTGCCGCAGAAGCGCTTCCTGTCCACTTCCCGGAACGGCACGCGCGACAGCGTGGCCACGCCGTGATAGCCCGACTGGCCGCAGATTGCCGCGTGCTCATAGCCCAGCTCGCGGAAATCGCGCATGGGGAACTTGTCGTCGGTGACCTTGGTTTCCTGCAGGCAGAGAATGTCGGGGCGGCGTGCGCGCACCAGTTCGGCCACCAGCCCCATGCGCAGGCGGACGGAATTGATGTTCCAGGTGGCGATCGTCAGCCGTTTCATGATCTCACTACCCCATACCCGTACACAACGAAGCGGCCTCCTTCGACGCGGCGCAACGAGACCGCGGTATAGAGAGCGCTGCACGCGGTTGCAACTCTCCGGGCCGGGGCCCCGGGGGCCCGGGGCTCGTGGAGCAACGCCGCAAGCGGCGCGCGCCACAACCGCCGCGTGCCATGGCCGAATTGCTGAATTTTCTTGACTGTGACGGCAGTCCATCGTGCCGAAAGCGGTTCCCCCAAAGAAAATGACGCCCGGCCTTGGGGGGGACCGGGCGTCCAGGTGCGCTTTTTCGCGCGTGCGCCGGGAGGGGATAATCCGGCGCTCACAGACGGGCATCGGATCTGCAAGCGGGGGGGCAACACCGATCCAACGGGGGTTCCCGTCTGTCTATGAAGAGAAATAGAGCAATAAGCTGTTGTTTTCAACAGTATTTTCGCGTGGTGGCGGGGTTAAATCGAGTTCATGTGAGTTTTCTCCCGGGCAACACGCGGCGCGTGTGGCTGTGCCGGACGTTTCGGCCTCATCGTTTGATCGTTGCGCCACAGCCACAATCGGCGCTCCGGTCGGGCAGCACATTTTTACAGGCGGACGCAATTCGGCTGATTCGCGACGCAATCAGTGTGAACCATTCTCAACAAATCTTCCCCGAAAAGGGCGTGGCAATAATCGCACAGTTTGGCAGTTAACAAATTTCCGGCGCTGAAACCGTTCCTTTCCCGAAAGAGGTTTGCACGCAGAGCGAGTAAACTGCCTTAGTCCGAGGAGGCGTTTCAGCGCGCCACCCGCAGGGGCGGTCCGGCCGGGGAGGCCAGGGCCGAGCCGAAAGCGGCCAGAAGTGCGGCGTTATGGGGCGAGGCGTCCGGCTGCCATTCGGGGTGCCACTGGACGCCCAGCGCCAGCGCCGGAGCGTCCTGCACCACCGCCGCCTCGATGGTGCCGTCGGGCGCCCGCGCCTCGATCCGCAGACGCGCCGCCTTCCGGTCCACCCCCTGGCCGTGCAGAGAGTTCACCGCGACCGGCGCGCTTCCGATGACACCGGCCAGCAGGCCGCCCTTCGTGCAGGCGACGTCGTGCGCGGGGCCATACTGCACGTCCAGCGGCGCGTCCGTGTCTTCGCGGTGATCCATGCGCGGCGCATAGCCCGGGCCGGACTCCACTTCGTGCAAGTGCTGGTGCAGGGTGCCGCCCAGCGCCACGTTCAGCTCCTGAAAGCCCCGGCAGATTGCCATCAGCGGCTTTTCGCGCGCCAGCGCCGCCCGGATCAGGTCCAGGGAAAGGGCGTCCCGCGCCGGGTCGAGCAGGGTGCCCTCGCGCGGACTTTCGCCGCCATAGCGGGCAGGCTCCACATTGGAAGGCGAACCGGGCAGGAGGAGGCCGTCCACGGCATCCAGCAGCGCCGTCACGTCCGCTGCCGAGTCCAGCACCGGAATCAGCAGCGGCGCGGCCCCGGCAAACTCCGACACCGCGGCGAGATATTTTTCTCCCGCCGCATGCATGCGGTGCGGGCCCATGAGCTTGAGGTCGCAGACCACGCCCACCACCGGGCGTGCGGTGTTCAAGGCCGCAGGGCGCTTAATCCCAGTCTTCGAAGTCATAGTCGGTCGCGCGGAACAGGCCGGGCTTCAGCCTTACGCCTTTCTGCACCTTCCGCAATGTGACCGTGGTGCGGGTCTCGCGCGAGTCCACCACCGTCCACTGGCGCAGTTCGAGCGTCGGATAGGCGAAGGTCATGGTGAGCTGGCCGCTCATGTCGTCGCCGCCGCCCTTGCGTGCTGTTACCTGCAAATGACCGGCCGTGCGTTTGACGGCCACGATCCTGGCGTCCTTGACCAGGTTCAGGTCGCCCTTGAGCAGCAGGTGGAGGGGCGTATCGGAAAGCGGATAGTTGTTGACGCTCTCCATTTCCTTGTCCTCGACGGTCACGAAACGCCCGTCGGAGATAAACAGGACCTGCTGCGGCGGGTCGTATTCGAAGCGCATGCGCCCCGGCTGCTTGAGATAGAAGGTGCCCTTGGCGTGCAGGGTACGCCCGCCCTCGGCCGAGGGCTCCTCGGAAACCTGCAGGAACCGTCCCTTGAGCGGCGGCAGGGTGTTCAGATAGTGGCTGACCCGTCTGAGATCCTGCACGTCCCTTTTGCTCAAATGGCTGTTGTTTACGGCCGGCGCCGTACCGGGCAGCGCCGCCAGCAGCGCCACGAGGGCGAAACAGGCCGCCGCCCGCGCGGCGAACCCGGTCATCAGAGCACGCATGAATGTCGCTTCCCTGAAAAGAGCTTCAAATTCCGCCTTCACCTAATGCGAAGGCGGAGGCAGCGCAAGGCGCGCATCATTAATGTCCGGTCATGCCGCCGCGAAGAGGCGGGCGCGGGGTTAATCGAAGCTGTGGTCGCCCGCCAGGACCTCCCGCTTGCCCGCATGGTTGGGCTGGCTGACCACGCCCTCCTCCTCCATGCGGTCGACGATCCGGGCCGCACGGTTATAGCCGATCTGCAGCTTGCGCTGGATGTAGCTGGTGGAAGCCTTGCGGTCCCGGGCCACGATGGCGACGGCCTTGTCGTAAAGATCGTCATCGCCCGGCCCGCTGCCGCCGCCGCCCAGGAGGTCGGCCAGCGGATCCTCCGCAGGCTCCTCGGTGACTTCGGCCACATATTCCGGCGCGCCCTGCTTTTTCAGATTGGCGACCACCGATTCCACTTCTTTGTCGGTGACGAAGGGCCCGTGCAGGCGCGAAATGCGGGCGCCGCCGGGCATATAGAGCATGTCGCCCTTGCCCAGCAGGTGCTCGGCGCCCTGCTCGCCCAGAATCGTTCGGCTGTCGATCTTCGAGGTCACCTGGAAGCTGATGCGGGTCGGGAAGTTCGCCTTGATCGTGCCGGTGATGACGTCGACGCTGGGCCGCTGGGTGGCGGTGATCAGGTGAATGCCCGCCGCCCGGGCCATCTGCGCCAGGCGCTGGACGGCGCCCTCGATGTCCTTGCCCGCCACCATCATCAGGTCGGCCATCTCGTCGACGACCACCACGATGAAGGGCATGGGCTCCGGCGCGAACTGCTCGCGCTCGTATTTGGGCGCGCCGGTCTTTTTGTCGAAGCCGGTCTGGACGCGGCGGGTCAGCTTGCGGCCGCTGGCCAGCGCGTCGGCGACCTTCTCATTGTAGCCGTGGATGTTGCGCACCCCCAGCTTGGACATCATGCGGTAGCGGTCTTCCATCTCCCGCACGATCCATTTGAGGGCCACCACGGCCTTCTTGGGTTCGGTGACCACCGGCGTCAGCAGATGCGGAATGCCGTCATAGACCGACAGTTCCAGCATTTTCGGGTCGATCAGGATCAGGCGGCACTGCGCCGGCGTCAGCTTGTAGAGCAGCGACAGGATCATGGTGTTGATCGCCACCGACTTGCCCGAGCCCGTGGTGCCCGCGATCAGCAGGTGCGGCATTTCCGTCAGGTCGCCGATCACCGGCTCGCCGCCGATGGTCTTGCCCAGCGCGACATTGAGCCGTCCCCGGTCGGTCTCGAAATCCTCCGAGGCCAGAAGCTCGCGCAAATAAACGGTTTCGCGCTTCTTGTTGGGCAGTTCGATGCCGATGGCGTTACGGCCCGGAATGACCGCGACGCGTGCCGACACCGCGCTCATGGAGCGGGCGATGTCGTCGGCCAGCCCGATCACCCGCGAGGACTTGATGCCGGGCGCCGGTTCGAATTCGTACAGCGTGATCACCGGTCCCGGCCGCACATTCAGGATCTGGCCGTTGACGCCGAAATCCTGCAGCACGCCTTCGAGCTTGCGGGCGCGCTCCTCCAGCACCCGGTCGGCGATCCGCTCGGTGCGGTCCCGGGCCGAGGGCCGGGCCAGCAGGTTGAGGGGCGGCAGGGAGAAATTGGGCGGCTCCACCGCCAGCCCGCGGATCTCGGTTGCGCTCGAGGCAGCCGCAGCGGCCGCCTCCCGGGCCGCCCGTTCCTTGCGTTCCTGCCGGCGGCGTTCCTTTTCCGCCCGGGCGCGGGCGCGTTCCGCCTCCCGGGCCTCGGCCCGGGATTCCTTCGTATCGCGCGGCACGGCGGGCTCGATCGTAATGCGCGGGGCAATCTTCTCGCCGCCGGCGGCCGCCTCCGCCGTGTCCTTGAGCGTGCTGCGCGGCTTCGCCTCCGTTCCCGCGCGGGCGAACTGGGGCTCTCCGGGCGCCAGCCGGCCGGCGAAACGGGCCGCGTTACCCACCGCCGCGCCCGCATAGGCAACGCCGCTGCGCATGGAGGCATAGGTGTCCCTTATATGGCGCAGCCGCAGGCCCAGCGCGAAGGTCAGCCCGATCAGCAGCAGGGCCAGAAAGCCGCCGCCGCTGGCGACCTGGCCGGCGCCCTCGCCCACCACGTTCAGCAGGACCAGGGATTGCGAGACGCCGTCCGCGAGGGTTGAGCCCACCACGCCGCCCCAGCCGGCCGGAATACTGGCGGTCACTTTCTCCGTCAGGCTTACCATGGCGTAGGAAAGGTGATGGGCGAGGGCCGATGCCGACAGAATGCCCACAATCCAGAACACGCCCCGCACCCACAGAAAGGGCGGATGGCTCTTGCGCAGGCACCACGTTCCGAACACGCCGACAGGGATCACGATGGCCAGGATGCCCAGGCCGAAAAGCTGCAAACCCAGATCGGCGAAAATCGCGCCTTCCTCGCCCAGCCAGTTCTTCGGCGCGCCCGGGGCGGCCGTGTTCAGGCTGGGGTCGGCCGGATGGTAGCTGAACAGCGCCAGCAGCGCCGCGCCCGAGGCGGCCAGCAGCGCCAGGCCCAGAAGCTCCAGCAGCCGGTTACGCAGAAACAGGCGCACCTGATCCCACATGGACAGCACTCCACTTTCTCTTTCCGCCGGGCGAGTCGGGCCCGGCTTCCAACGTCATGAATGGCGGACGCTCGTCCGCCGGCCTCGACGGTGCGCTGACGATGCCCCGCTTTCGCCGGCTTCCATTGACGTGAAACACCCCTCCCGGTCCGGCGGTCCCCACCCTTCCGGACGAATTCGTTAACGAAAAGACTACTGCCTTTGCGGGGTCCGGTCCACCGTCGGGAGGTGCAGAAATCCGCGGATTCGCGAAAAACGAAGCCCGGCGGACCAAGGCCGCGCCGGGCTCCGAAGCACCGGACGGAGAGTGACGAACGCGGTGCTGAACTCGGGTATACCACTGGGCTCCAAAACCCACGCGAGAGACCGGTCTTGAGCCCGGTTGCATTCCGTTTCGACGGACCGCAACCTATCGCCGGTCACCGGAAAAATAAAGCGTCCCGGCCGCGGTTAATGTCACATTTACGACAATCGCGGCCCGGCATGGCCGAACTGCTACAGGTCGCGCAACCGTCACAGGAAACCCGGCCGTTCCCTGGTCAATGCGGGTGCGGAGGGGCGGCGAAACACGTTTCAAGGGCGGCGGCCATGCGCAGCAGACGGCCCTCGCTGTGCGGGGCGCCCGTCAGCATGACGCCGAAGGGCAGCGCGGGACCGTCCGCCGTTTCTGCAGTGGCACCGGCCGGAACGGTCACCGAGGCGAGCGTCAGAAAGTTGGCCAGCCGGGTCAGTTTCAACGCCGCCAGATTGGCTTCAGCATGGGCGGCGGGGGTTTCCAGCAGGGGGTTGAGCGGCGGCGGGCCCATGCTCACCGCCGGCATCAAGAGGGGGCCCTCTCCGGCCATTTCGGCGCACAGTTCCCGGCTCGCCTCCTGCAGCCCGAAATTCAGCCGCGCCAGGGTTTCCGCACTCATCCCCTCCCCTTCGGCGATGCGGCTGCGGATGGGCGCGAAGACCTTCTCGGGCGCGCGGCGCACCAGTTCTCCCCATTCCGCCTGTGCGTGCGCCGTGACCGGATTCCCCAGCTCCGTGAGCAGGCGGTGGGCTTCCTCGAGCGCCGCCACCGGCCGCCGCCGGACCGTGCAGCCCGCCCGGGCCAGCCGGTCGAGCGCGCCCTCGAAGGCTTTGCGCACAGGCGGTGCCACATCGCAGGCCGGCGGGTTCGACGGAACGACGGCATG
>JBKHIN010000354.1:0-3589 GCA_046538635.1 Alphaproteobacteria bacterium | reverse complement strand
GCGGATGCGCCCAATGCGGGGTTCTCCGCTTCCACTCCGTGGCTGCCGCTGGCCACGTCACACAGGGCGATGGCGGTTGACCGGCAGGAGCGGGAGCCGGCCAGCGTGCTCCGTTTCGCGCAGCGGGCCATAGCGGCGCGCCACGCCAACCCCGCCCTTTCGCATGGCGAAATCGTGTTTCTGAATGCGCCCGGGCCGCTCCTGGTCTTCGAGCGCCGCCATGGCGGGCGGCGCGTCCTCTGCCTGTTCAATCTGGACCGCAAGCCCGTTTCCCTGCCGGCCGGGGAAATGGACGGGCAGGCCCTCGGCGAGGCTCTCGCCCTGGCTGCCAGGGGCCGGGCGGAGGCCGGACTGTGTACCGAAAGTGAGAAGGAAAGGGCCGCACACGCCATGCAGGGACTGGCGGCGCGGATCATTAATCTGCAACCCGAAGAGTGCGCATGATTACATCGCTGTGAGATTTTCCGGATTTCGGGCTCTGCATTAACCCTTCCGAAAGCCTTAACCATCATTTGTAAGACCGTTGTTGAGGTTGCGCTGGCGGGGATCACCCGCTGTGAAGTTGAGGGAACAAGCTGGATCGTTTACAATGATTTTCGCTACGGACCTGCCCACAAGATCGAGGTGCCCGCACAAGGTTTCGGAAAACTTCGCGGCGGCTTCCTTCGGCAAGAGTAAATTAAACCCGGCCATATTTGTTGTGGATAACCCCTTTGGAGTGGGCTCTTTTACGCCTTCCGGAGAATCGGTTATGCTGCGCAGGAAGAATCGCAGTACTTTCCTCTAGTACGTTTTGAGCAAGATTACGTGGGCACAGTGGCCCGCGCCGCCGGCCCCCCGCGAGTTTTTTCCCGGCCGGCGCTGAAGTGATTTCGTGTACGAAACGGAATTCATCTTGTTGAAGAACCCCCTTGTTCGCTTCGCGTCGCGTGTCCGGTAAATATATCGGCGGTTGCATAGGTAAAAATACCGTCGTTGCCGCAGGCCAATTGGTCAAGCCGCGGCAGGCCGCGGTTCCCCCGCGGTTCGTTGACGGTACACACGCCTGAAGTTAAGTTCGGATCCTATCAGCCGTCAGCCGTTGTGCACGCGCCGGTTGTTGAGGGGAAAATTTGTTGGAGT
Organism: Alphaproteobacteria bacterium; assembly: GCA_046538635.1. Lineage (GTDB taxonomy): Bacteria > Pseudomonadota > Alphaproteobacteria > JAJFIK01 > JAJFIK01 > JBKHIN01. Next base: position 2,467 of record JBKHIN010000354.1, on the reverse strand, counting down.
GAGTAATGCGTGGCGGCCATTCAGGCCGCGATCTGATTGTAAACAATCAATATGGGGCATGTTCAAACATGGGTGAGAGCTTGGCAGTCTGTTCCCCCCGTCCGGATGGGGCTAATGCTCCTGGTACGGAGGGAATTCAGCAAATCTCCGGTACCGTTAAGTGGTTTGATGCCGTCAAGGGATACGGCTTTGTCGTTCCCGAAGACGGACGTGGCCAGGATGTATTGTTGCATATGTCCTGCCTCAGGCAGGCCGGTCACGATGTGCCACGACAGGGTACCACCGTAACGTGCGAGGCCATTGAAAGGCCCAAGGGCCTTCAGGCGCTTCGCGTTCTCGAAGTGGACGAGAGCACGGCCGTTCCTGCCGCCGAGGGCGGCACTAACGGGAGCCGCCCTCCGGTGGAGCCCGAGAGCGATTTCGAGGACGGGTTCGTGAAATGGTTCAACCGCGCCAAGGGGTACGGATTCGTCACTCGGGGTGCGGGAACGCCCGACATCTTCGTTCACATGGAGACGTTACGCCGCCACGGGGTTCGCGAGCTGAAGACGGCAGATCGCGTCCGGGTGCGTTTCGGCAAGGGTCCGAAGGGACTCATGGTGGCCGATATACAGCTCCTGGAGGCGGAATAACCGCCGCAACTCCGTCCCGTCAAACCGGGACCTACGACATTAACCCGCGCGCCGGAACCGGTGCGCGGGTTTTTTCTTGCCCGGAAGCGGACCGGCATATGTGTACGGGCTTGTTTGCCGCCCGGCGGCCGGGCCATGATGAACGGCGGCGGAGTGAGTGAGCGAAGGGGAGGACAGGATGCGCCGCTTACAGTTTTCCGGGCTGGCCGTCGCGGCCCTGTGGCTGCTGGGTGCAGCTTCATGCGCGGCGCCGTCAGCCGCCTGTCCGCGCGATACGGCGCATGCCCTGATCGTGAGCGCGAACGGGGAGCATTGTTTCGGCGTCGAAATCGCCGATTCTCCGGAGGAAAGGAGCCGCGGCCTGATGCATGTGCGCCATCTGGAAGCGGACCGCGGCATGCTGTTCCTGTTCGAGCACGCCCGGATCCAGTCTTTCTGGATGAAGAACACCTATATTCCCCTGGACATTATTTTCATCCGTCCGGACGGCCGGATCGAGAACATCGCCGCGCGCACCGAGCCGCTCAGCGAACGGAGCGTGTATTCCTCGGCGGCCGTTCAGGCGGTGCTGGAAATCAACGGCGGACTTTCGGAGAAATTGGGCATCCGGCCGGGCGATCTGGTGCGCCACCCCGCCCTCGATGAGGGCCGGCCGCAGGACGAGCGAGGCGCACGTTGAACGGGGCTTCCTTCGAGCCGCCGGAGGACGGCGTCGACGACGCGCCGCCGCCGGGCTTTGTGCGCAGCACGTTCCGCGGTCCATTCACCACCTGGAACGGCCCCTTTTATCACCGGGTGGACCCGGACGGCTTCGCCCACGGCTTTCGCGCCCGCCCGCGCCACTGCAATGGCCACGGCATCGTGCATGGCGGGCTATTGACCGCGGTTCTGGACGGCGTGCTGGCAGCCGCCGTGTGGCGGGAGACGAGGCGGCGCATGGTGACCATCCGTCTGACCTCCGATTTTCTGGCCATGGCCCGCCCCGGCGACTGGGTGGAGGGGACGGCGCACGTCACCCGGGCGGCGCGGGAGATTGCCTTTGCCGAAGGCCGCATCCATGTGGAGGGCAGGGACGTGCTCACCGGCTCCGGCGTCTTCAAGCTCATGCGTGCCCGGCGAGAGTGAGGCGGACGGCCGCCGTTGCCGTTTTGTTGCCCCTCCGGCGGGCATCGTGTATTTGAGGGCGCGAAGCCCGTTCGGGGCGTGGCGCAGTCTGGTAGCGCACCGGCTTTGGGTGCCGGGGGTCGCCAGTTCGAATCTGGCCGCCCCGACCAGGGCTTTCCGGACCCGGCGCCCTTGCGGCCCCGGGCTGTCCCGGACAGAGAGCGCCCATGGCGGGCGCAGGCAGGGAAAGGCGAATGCTCGCGCGCATTTACAGACCGGCGAAATCGGCGATGCAATCGGGCCGCGGCAACACGCGGCGCTGGGTTCTGGAGTTCGAGCCCGAGGAAGCCAAGGAAGTGGAGCCCCTCATGGGCTGGACCAGCTCCGGCGATATGGAGCAGCAGGTGCGGATCTATTTCAGCACCAAGGAAGAGGCCATCGCCTACGCACGCAAGCACAACATTCCGCATCAGGTGTTCGAGGACACCACGCCCGAACCCATCCCGAAGACCTATGCGGAAAATTTCGCTTTCGACCGCGTGGAGCCCTGGACGCATTAGGGCTTCCGGGCGGGCGAGCGCTTCCTTTGGCCCCGTAGCTCAGCTGGATAGAGCAGGAGCCTTCTAAGCTCAAGGTCGCAGGTTCGAATCCTGCCGGGGTCGCCATATTATTCGTACAGGGATCATTTTTCCGGACCGGATGCGGCTATTCCCGCTCGATGCTCACATCGG
>JBKHIN010000353.1:0-3596 GCA_046538635.1 Alphaproteobacteria bacterium | reverse complement strand
GCGCAGACCCTGCGGCGGACGGGACGGCCCCGTGCGGTAGCCGCCATAACCGCCTCCGCCCGGCCGGAAGGCGCCCAGCGCCGTGTCCGAGACGGTGGTGGAAGCCCGGTGGCCCGCCGCGTCCAGCGCCCGGCGCAGGGCGCTCACGATCATGCCCCGGACCATCTGGGCGTTCCGGAAACGCACTTCGGCCTTGGCCGGATGCACGTTGACGTCCACGAAGGGCGGCGGCACGTCGAGGAACAGCGCCAGCACCGGGTGCCGGTCGCGCGCCAGAAAATCCGCATAGGCCCCGCGCACGGCGGAGAGCAGCAGCTTGTCGCGCACGGTCCGTCCGTTGACGAACAGATATTGCGCCTGCGAGGTGCCTTTGTTGAAGGTGGGCAGGCCCGCGAAACCGGTCAGCCGCACGCCCTCATGCTCGGAAAGCACGGGCAGGGCGTTATCGCCAAAGTCCCGGCCCAGAAGGCGCGCCAGCCGTTGCAGCCGCGCCTCCTCCTCCGGCCCCGCCTCGGCCGGAAGGTCGAGGGAGCGCCGCCCCTCGCTGGTCAGCGAGAAGGCGACGCGCGGGCGCGTCATGGCCAGACGCTTGAGCATGTCGGTGACGGCGCCCGCCTCCGCCCGGTCGCTTTTCAGGAATTTGAGCCGCGCGGGCGTGGCGTGAAAGAGGTCGCGCACCGCCACCCGCGTGCCATGGCCCTCCGTACCGGGACGGAAGGCGCAGGGTTCCACCGCGCCCACCTCGCCGCCCCGGGCCGCAACCCGCCACGCCTCATCCGCCTCCGCGGCCCGGCTCTGGATTTCGAGCCGCGCCACGGCCGCAAGCGCGGGCAGCGCCTCCCCCCGGAAGCCCAGCCAGTTTATATGGGTGAGATCCACCGCGCCCGCGTCGTCGGCGTCGAGTTTCGAGGTGGCGTGGCGTGTCAGCGCCAGCGGCAGTTCCCGTGCGTCCATGCCGCAGCCCGTATCGGTGACGCTGATGAGCCGCTTGCCGCCCGCCTCGATGGCGACGTCCACCCGGTCCGCGCCGGCATCGAGGGCATTTTCCACCAGTTCCTTGACCGCGCTGGCCGGGCGCTCGATCACCTCGCCGGCGGCAATCTGGTTGACCGCTTCCGGCGGCAGGGCGCGGATCGTTCTGCGGGCCGGGGAGGCCTTTGCCCCGGCAGTGAAGAGAGGTGCGGTGCTCATGGGAACGCGTTGACCGGTTTGAGGATCGGGTCAGGCAAACCTAACACGATTCCCGCACGCAAAAGGGGCGCGGCCAAAACCGCGCCCCTGACAACCGGAGAGCGTGCTTATTCCTTGGTCTTGGTAATGGTCGGCGTCTCGTCTTCGTCCGCCGATGCGGAAGTGGCGCTTTCATTGCCGAACACAAGCTTGTTGGCAATGTCCTCCGACTTGCGCACCAGAAGCTTGTTGTCCTTTTCGATTTGCTGGCGGACGTCCGAATCGGCCTTGGCCGCGCCGGCGCTGGCGAGCAGCGCCTGCTCGCCGCTGGTGGGCGTGGCGCCCGGCTGGCCAAGCTCGTTCTTGTTCTTGAACAGCGCCTGCTTGGCGGCTTCGCTCGGTTCCTGCTCCTGGGGCCGTTTGGCGCCCGGCTTGGGCGGGCGCAGTTCATAGTCGGGCGGCAGCACCAGCGGCGCCTTGGTCACCACCGCGAACTCGTCCGGCGAAGTCTTGGAGATGCCCAGCGCCCGTCCCAGGCCGCATCCCGAAAGCCCCGCGCCCATCAGGGCCGCCGCGGCCACCAGCGCGGCCGCGCGCGTCAACCTACTGCGCTTCGCTGCCATGTTTACGTCCTCCACCTCTTACCTTGTTCCCGCTTGCGGGTTTTCGGGCAGGTTCACCCGTCAGACTGTCGAGGATCAACAGACCCACACCCAGCACGATGAACATGTCCGCCACGTTGAACGTGTACCAGTGATACCCGAAGGCATGGACATCGAAGAAATCGGCGACGGCGCCGTAGACCAGCCGGTCCACCACATTGCCGAGCGCGCCGCCGATCACGCTGCCGATGGCTGCCGCCAGGATCCCCCTGTTGGCGCCATTTAGCCACACGGAAAGCACTCCGGCAACAGCCAGCGCGAAAACGACGAGCAGCGCCTTCCCCCAAAGCGTGCCGGCCGGGAGCAGGCCGAAGCTCACGCCCTCGTTCCACACCATGACGAGGTTAAAAAACGGTGCGATCTCGATGGCCTCGCCGGGCGCGAAGGCCTTCAGCCCGACGCCATAGAGCAACAGCGCCTTGGTCGCCTGATCGGCGGCGAACACGGCCAGCGCCAGCGCCAGCCCGAAGCGCACATGCCGCTTGGCGAAATAGGCGGAAAGTGCGCGCCGCGCCCGCGCCGGCCAGGGCTGCTTCACGCCGTGGCGTTCGCCGTCTTCTCTTGTGGTTTCCATTTTCCTCGGTCTATCAGATATTGAACCGCATCCGCGTCCCGCGGGCTGAGGTCGGGCCAGTTCTCGTCCGTGCCCACCTCAGGCAGGACCTTCCAGGAGCGGGCGCATTTCCGGCCTTCGGCGCGTTTGGGCACCACGCCCACGCCGCGCACCTCTTCAAGGGCGAAGGCGTTTTCCGGCGGCGCTTCACGCACGAGCCGCGCCTGACTGGTGATGCACACTTCGGCGAGGTCCACGCCCTCGAACGCCGCCGCAAGCGCGTCATCCGCCACATAGACGTCCGGCGCCGCCTCCAGCGAAGAGCCGATGCGCTTCTCGCGCCGTTCCACCTCCAGCGCGCCCGTGACCACGCGGCGCACCTTGCGGATACGCTGCCATTTCTCTGCCAGCGCCTCGTCATGCCACTCATTCGGCGTGTCGGGGAAGGTGCGCAGATGCACCGAATTTGTCTCGTCCGGGAAGCGGGATTGCCAGACCTCCTCCATGGTGAAGCAGAGCACCGGCGCCAGCCAGACCGTCAGCCGGTGGAACAGTTCATCCAGCACCGTGCGGCAGGCACGGCGGCGCTCCGCATCCGGACGGTCGCAGTAGAGCGAGTCCTTCCGGATATCGAAATAGAACGCCGACAGGTCCACCGTGCAGAACTGGAACAGCGCATGGACGGCACGGTTGAGGTCATAGACCTCGTAAGCCTCGCGCACCAGCGTATCCAGTTCGCTCAGCCGGTGGAGGATGAAGCGCTCAAGCTCCGGCATGCGTTCGCGGGAGATGCGCTCCTCCTCGCTGAAACCGGCCAGGCTGCCCAGCAGGAAGCGCATCGTGTTGCGCAGCTTGCGGTAGGCATCGACGTTCGACTTGACGATCTCGTTGCCCAGCCGCAGGTCCTCGGTGAAGTCGGCGCTCGCGGTCCACAGCCGCAGGATTTCCGCTCCGTACTGGCGGATCAGGGTCTCCGGCTCGATGGTGTTGCCCAGAGATTTGGACATCTTGCGGCCGTTCTCGTCGACCACAAAACCGTGGGTCAGCACCTGACGGTAGGGCGCGCGCCCGCGCGTACCGCAGGATTCCAGGAGCGAGGACTGGAACCATCCCCGGTGCTGGTCGGAGCCTTCCAGGTAAAGGTCGGCGGGCCAGGTCAGATCGTCCCGGTCCTCCAGCACGAAGGCGTGGGTGGAGCCGGAATCGAACCA
>JBKHIN010000015.1:0-17798 GCA_046538635.1 Alphaproteobacteria bacterium | reverse complement strand
TGGCCGCCCGCGACGACCCCCTGATGTATGCCACCTCCGCCGAGCGTATGGTGGCGGCCATCGGCGAGCCCGAATATGTAGACACCTCGCGCGATCCGCGCCTGGCGCGCATTTTCTTCAATCGTACGATCAAGCGCTACCCCACCTTCGAGGGCTTCTACGGCATGGAGGACACGATCGAGCGGATCGTGGGCTACTTCGTGCATGCGGCACAGGGGCTGGAGGAAAAGCGGCAGATTCTCTACCTGCTCGGCCCCGTGGGCGGCGGCAAGTCGTCCCTGGCCGAGCGCCTGAAGGACCTGATGGAGCACAAGCCCATCTATGTGCTGAAGGCGGGCGACCAGATCAGCCCGGTGTTTGAATCGCCGCTCGGCCTGTTCCAGCCGCGCGGCGAGATGGCCGACGTGCTGGAGGAAAAATACGGCATCGAACGGCGGCGCCTCACGGGCATCATCAGCCCCTGGGCGGTCAAGCGGCTGGACGAATTCGGCGGGGACATCTCCAAGTTCGAGGTGGTCCGCATTTATCCGTCCAAGCTGCGCCAGATCGCCGTGGCGAAAACGGAGCCGGGCGACGAGAACAACCAGGACATTTCCTCGCTGGTGGGCAAGGTGGACATCCGCAAGCTGGAGCACTACGCCCAGTCGGATACGGACGCCTACGCCTATTCCGGCGGCCTGTGCCGGGCCAACCAGGGCATGCTGGAATTCGTGGAGATGTTCAAGGCGCCCATCAAGGTGCTGCACCCGCTGCTGACGGCGACCCAGGAAGGCAACTATGTGGGCACGGAAGCGCTGGGCCCGATCCCCTTCCAGGGCACCATCCTCGCCCACTCGAACGAGGCGGAATGGGCGCTGTTCAAATCCAACAAGAACAACGAGGCGTTCCTGGACCGCATCTGCGTCGTAAAGGTGCCCTACGTCCTGCGGGTGAACGAGGAAACGGAGATTTACAACAAGCTGCTGCGGGACAGCGAACTGGGCGGCGCACCCTGTGCGCCGGAAACCCTCAAGATGCTGTCGCGTTTTTCGGTGATGACGCGGCTGAAGGAACACGAGAATTCCAACATCTATTCCAAGATGCGCGTCTATGACGGCGAGAAGCTGAAGGACACCGACCCCAAGGCCAAGAGCCATCAGGAGTATCGCGACGTCGCGGGCGTGGACGAGGGCATGACGGGCATCTCCACGCGCTTCGCCTTCAAGGTGCTTTCCGAGACGTTCAATTTTGATACGGAAGAAGTTTCGGCCGATCCGGTCCACCTGATGTATGTGCTGGAACTCGCCATCCGGCGGGAGCAGTTCCCCGAGGAAATCGAGAAACGCTATCTCGAATTCATCAAGACGGAACTGGCGCCGCGCTATGCCGAATTCATCGGCAAGGAGATCCAGAAGGCCTATCTGGAATCTTATGGCGAGTACGGACAAAACCTGTTCGACCGGTATATCGCCTATGCGGACGCGTGGATCGAGGACCAGGATTACAAGGACCCCGACACCGGCCAGCTGATGGACCGGGACATCCTGAACCAGGAGCTTTCGAAGATCGAGAAGCCGGCGGGCATCGCCAATCCCAAGGACTTCCGGAACGAGGTGGTGAAGTTCGCCCTGCGCGCGCGCGCCGCCAACCAGGGCAAGAACCCGGCCTGGACGTCCTACGAGAAGCTCCGCACGGTGATCGAGAAACGCATGTTCAGCCAGGTGGAGGACCTGCTTCCCGTCATCAGCTTCGAGTCCAAGAAGGACACGGAAACCCAGACCAAGCACAACCAGTTCGTGGAGCGGATGCTCAGCCGCGGTTACACGCAGCGCCAGGTGCGCCGCCTCGTGGAGTGGTACATGCGGGTGAACAAGGCAGGGTAAGTATCGGTTTGCCGGTTTGCGGGTCGCCATTTAGATTACGGTCACATGCCGCAGCGTGGATCTGCGGAAATCACGCTGCGGGGCCCGCGCTGCCCGGACAGGTTCTGAAAATGCGCAGGCACCGCCCGGCGCCGCCGTTACCGGGCTCGGGCGGTCCCGCGCGCCAAATCTTTGCAGACCGAAAATCCTTTCGCGCTTACACTGATTCCCGGTTTAGTAGGACGGAGGCCCTATGCCCCATTTCATCGACCGGCGGCTGAACCCCAAGGGTAAATCGCTGGGCAACCGTCAGCGCTTCCTGCGCCGCGCGCGGGCGCAGATCAAGGAAGCCGTCCAGAAGTCGCTCAAGGATCAAACGGTCACCGATTTCGACAAGGGCCGGAAAATCTCCATTCCCTCGAAGGGCACGGAGGAACCGCGCTTCCGCTTCTCGCGCTCGGGCGGGGAGCGCCATGCGGTCCATCCCGGCAACAAGGAATTCAAGGCGGGCGACAAGATCCGCAAGCCCCGCCAGGGCGCCGGGGGCCGCGGCAAGCAGGCCACCGACTCCGGCGAGGGAGAAGACGATTTCCAGTTCACCCTGACCCAGGACGAAATCCTCGATATCTTTTTCGAGGACCTCGAACTGCCCAACCTGGTGAAAACCAGCCTGAAGGAAATCACCAATTTCTCCTGGCGGCGGGCCGGGGTCACCACGGCGGGTTCGCCCACCAATATCAACCTGGTGCGCACCATGCGCCTCGCTCACGGCAGACGGCTGGCGCTCAAACGTCCCAATGCGGAGGAAATGGCGGACCTCAAGGAACGCCTGTTCGAACTGGAGAACAAGAGCGAACCCGACGAGGACGAGCGCGCCGAGATGAAGGCGCTTGTCGGCAGGCTGGAAGAACTCGAGGCGCGCCGCAAATGGGTGCCGTTCATCGATCCGCTGGACGTGCGCTACAACGCCTTCGAGCAAAAGCCGATTCCCACCAGCCAGGCCGTCATGTTCTGCCTGATGGACGTGTCGGGCTCCATGGGCGAGCGGGAAAAGGATCTGGCCAAGCGCTTTTTCATGCTGCTGCACCTGTTCCTGAAGCGGCGCTATGAGCGGCTCGATATCGTCTTCATCCGCCATACGCACGAAGCCCAGGAAGTGGACGAGGAAACCTTCTTCTATTCCCGCCAGTCGGGCGGCACGATCGTCTCCACGGCCATCGAGGAAATGCTGCGCATCTGGCGCGACCGCTACGATCCCAACCAGTGGAACGTCTATGTCGCTCAGGCCTCGGACGGCTATACCCAGTCCGGCGATGCCCAGCGCTGCGTGGAGTTGCTGAACAACGACGTCATGCCGCGCAGCCAGTATTACGCCTATATCGAGATTCTGGACGAACGCGAGATGGAAGTGTTCGCCGACGAGGAAGCGGGCGCCGAACTCTGGCGGGCCTACCGCACGGTGCGCAAGGACTGGCCAAACTTCGCCACGAAGCGCATCTCCCGCCCGCAGGACATTTTCCCCGTATTCCGGGAACTGTTTTCCAAGCGGGAAGCGGCGTAGGGCACGGGGCCCGCCGGTCGCCGTTGCCGGACCGGACGGAAAACCCGGCGCTTTTCCTGCATGGGCACGGGCAGACAAGGACCGTCCGGAACCCTACATTGGTGGGAGGACCTGCGTGACGGACACCGGATCGGAGATTTCATGAGCCTCACGGCCCAGACCAAGTTGCTTTTCGAGGATGCCGAATGGGATTTCGGCACCCTGCAGCGGACCTACGACGCCATCGAGGAGATCGCCGTTAACGATCTCGGGCTGTCGCTGTACGCGAACCAGATCGAGATCATTTCCTCCGAGCAGATGCTCGACGCCTATTCCTCCCACGGCATGCCGCTGATGTACAATCACTGGTCGTTCGGCAAGATCTTTGCCCGGGAGCAGATGATGTACCAGAAGGGCTATCAGGGGCTTGCCTACGAAATCGTCATCAACGCCGATCCCTGTATCAATTTCCTGATGGAAGAAAACAGCATGACCATGCAGGCGCTGGTCATGGCGCATGCGGCGATGGGCCACAATCATTTCTTCAAGAACAACTATCTTTTCCGTCAGTGGACGGACGCAGAAGGCATTCTCGATTACCTGAATTTCGCCAAGCAGTACGTGGCCCGCTGCGAGGAGGAATACGGCTTCGACGCCGTGGAACAGATCGTCGACTCCGCCCATGCCCTGATGGACCAGGGCGTCTTCCGCTATAACCGGCCGCCGCGCCTTTCGGAGGCGGAAAAGCTTGAGCGCATCCGCCGCCGCCTCGCCCACGACCACGAGACCTTCAACGATCTGTGGCGCACCCTGCCGCCGGCCCCCGCAGGGGAGCGCGCCGACGAGGATCCCGACGCGGCGGCCGAACGGGAACGCCTGAAGCTGCCCGAGGAGAACATTCTCTATTTCCTCGAGAAGCACAGCCCTGTCCTGCGCCCGTGGCAGCGGGAAATCCTCCGCATCGTGCGCAATGTGGCGCAGTATTTCTATCCCCAGAAGCAGACCAAGGTGATGAACGAGGGCTGCGCCACCTTCGTGCACCACACCATCATGAACACGCTGTTCGAGCAGGGCCTGATCCACGAAGGCCACATGCTGGAATTCATGCATAGTCACACCAGCGTGGTGTTCCAGCCGGGTTTCGATGATCCGCGCTACCGGGGCATCAATCCGTATGCGCTGGGTTTCGCCATGATGGACGACATCCGCCGCATCTGCGATGAGCCCACGGAGGAAGATAGGGAATGGTTTCCCGACTTCGCGGGCTCCGGCGACTGGCGAAACGTCCTGAAGGATGCCTGGGCCAATTTCCGGGATGAAAGCTTCATCCAGCAATATCTGAGCCCCAAGGTGATCCGCGATTTCCGCCTGTTCGCGCTGGGCGACGACGGGGCGGAGCCGTTCTACAGCGTCTCCGCCATTCACGACGAATTCGGCTACCGGGAAGTGCGCCAGCGTCTGGCGGCCATGTACGACATCGGCGAACTGGAACCCAACATCCAGGTCGTGGACGCCGATTTGAAGGGCGACCGCACGCTGCATCTTCAGCATACGCGCCACCGGGGCGTTCCGCTGGCCGACAGCAGCAAGAAGAAAGTGCTGGGCCACATCCGCCGCCTGTGGGGCTATGACGTGGAAATGACCGAAGTGGACGGGGATACGTAAGCCGCCTATCCCCCCGCACACTCGACGCAGCGGCTGAAGGTGGGATCGACGGCGAGGCGCTTTGCCGGAATTTCCTCGTCGCATTCCGCGCAATAGCCATAGTCGCCGTTTTCCATGCGCGCCAATGCCGCCTCGATCAGCTTGAGGCGCTGCGCGCGGCGCGCCCCCTGCGCCCGCGCCATGGCCTGCACCTGCAGGGCGTCCATGCGCGACAGGCGGCCCACGCTCTGCTGGTCGAGCGTCACCGGGGCGCGCTCCTCCGCCGTGGCGTCGTCGGCCGCCAGCAGCGCTGTCCGTTCGTCCAGCAAGGCCTTCTTCAAGGCGTCGAGGTCAAGGTCGGCTCTGTCCATGGTTTAAGGTTATCACAGAATGTAAATCGGGCGAGACAACCTCCCGTATAACTGGTAATCTTCAACGCAAGGTTTCTGATGGGTTGGATCCGCCGGGCACGCGACCATACGTCACACGACACGATGGCGGGCAACATGAATGGGTAGCGTCCGGGATTCGTTCAGGGGTGGCGCTTCAGCCTGGGGAAGGTCATGGAAATCCGTTCGGCAAAATTTCGCGTGGGACAGGTGGTCAAGCACCGGATCTTTCCGTTCCGCGGGGTGATCTACGATATCGATCCGGTCTTTTCGCATACGGAAGAATGGTGGCAGTCCATCCCGCCGGAGATCCGGCCGCGCAAGGACCAGCCCTTTTACCACCTCTATGCGGAGAACGATCAGGTTTACTATGAAGCCTATGTCTCCGAGCAGAACCTGCTGCCGGACGACAGCGGCGCCCCTGTCGGCCACCCGGACATAAGCAAGGCCTTCGGCGCCTTCCGGGGCGATCACTACGAGGCGCTGGCCGGCTTCAACTGACGTCCATCTCCCGGCTGGTGAAAAGCTCGTCGTAAAAAGCCTCCACGGGCCCCAGGTCCATTGCATAGACAAACCGCGCGAAGGCCAGATAGGCCACCAGGTTGCGCATGTCCGACGACCAGGGCGGCAGATAGGCGGGCGGCTCCAGAACGCCCGCCTCGTCCAGCTCCAGAATGGCCGGCATGTCGGTGAGATCGAACTTGCCCGCGAACAGCAGCCGGATATAGCGCACGTCCCCGCGCGCCACGGCCACGCGCAGGTAATTGTGCACGCGCAGCAGCCCTTCCAGATAGACGCCGTCCTTGGTGAACGGCGCCCCGCCCGTCACCAGTCCGCCCCGCACCACGCGGCGCGCATTCTCGAACGCCTCGAACTCGTCATGCGTCCGTTCACGGAAGAAGGTGTAGAGATCGAGGAAATCGGCGCCGTCGAGCGACATCTGAATGGCGATGACGCGGTCGGCCAGCCGGTGCATGCGCGCCGGATCGATGGCGCGGCTGATCAGTTCGGCGAGCACCGCGAGGCCTTCCTGCGTCCGGGTCGTGCCCGCATGTCCCGCCCCCAGGATGGGAAAGGCGCTCTGCAGCCTGCCGTTCATGGACGTGGCGATGTGCACATAGGCCTCGTGATGGAGAAGCTGGGTGGCGTCGAGATCGGAAAAGCGCGCGTCGGCACGCAGCTTGATGTAGCTGCCGCCCGCCACGGCCTTGGCCGAAAGATGCTCCTCGATCAGGATTTCCGGCGCCGCCTCTCCGAACACGCGGGCGATGGGCGTCAGCAGGCGCTGGCGCAAGTCCTCCGCCGACAGATAGCGCACGGACTCGCCCTCGATCAGATCGCCGTGATCGAATTCCCTCAGGATCGAATCCAGGCTCTCCGCCAGATCGAGCGGCCTCGTGGCATTGTCCAGCAGCAGATTGCCGGGATGGCCGAACAGCGCTTTCGACCAGCGCGCGAATTCGGGCGTGCCTGCACTCGCCAGCAGCCGCGCCGTGTCTTCCACATAGCCCGCCGTACGCTGAAGCCAGCGGTGCACGGCGCTGTCGCCCTCCAGCAAAGGCCGCAGGTCCGCAACGCCCTCCAGGGTTTCCGCCGGATCGAAGGGCGGATAGCTCACTTCGGGCAGTTCCCGCGCGCCATTCGCGAAGAAGCGCTCCGCCACTTCCGGCCCCCAGCTGATCGCCTTGAGAACCCGCAAACCCCGTTCCAGCTCATAAAGCCGCCTCGCGGCCCGGCTCAGCGGCATGAGATGGGACGGCAGGGGCTGGTCGAGCATGAAGAACGGCCTCGCGGGGTGACGGTGGAATGATACAAATTCTTAAGTATGCATGGCGCGGCGCCCGCCGTCATGGGGAATTAACTTGAGCCGCCGCCACCCCTGTCCTTTACTTTCCCCATACGCTTGCAAGAGAGCCGCCATGACCCGGTTTCCACACGACGACTTCGATCCGGACGGCGCCCGCCTTCCCATCAAGGTCGACACCGCCTCCAACGGTGAATACGCGCCGCAGCCCCTGACACTGGCCGCCCGGGCCGCCAATGCGCTGGCGCACCGCCGCGTGGACATGGCGGCAGGCCGCACCGGACTCGGCCGGCGCGCCTTTCTGACCTCCTCGATGGGCGCAGCGGCGACCTTGCTGGCCTTCAACGAGGCGCACGCCGCCGCCGGAGCGCGCGGCGGCCGGTTCGACCTGCCGGCGGATGCCGCCTTCGATACCGAGACCGCCTCGGCCGCGTTGTGCGGGGACGAGTTCATTTTCGACGTTCAGACCCATTGCGTGGACCCTTCCGGCGGCTGGGCGCAGGGGGAGGAGGGCAAGATCTGGCGATACGTGCTGAACCGGATTTTCCCGCAACGGCAGAAATGCGAGGCGGACGGCTTTGACTGCTATTCGGCCGAACAACTCGTCAAGGAGGTGTTTCTCGACAGCGATACGGATATCGCCGTGGTCTCGGCGCTGTGGGGCGCCCGGGACAGCAATCCGACGCCTACGGAATATGCCGCCGAGGCGCAGGCCATTGCCGAACGCACGGGCGGTCACCGGGCACTCATTCACGGCGGCGTGCTGCCCAACGAGCCGGGGGCACTCGACTTCATGGAGGTTCAGGCGCGCGAATACAAGGTGAGCGCCTGGAAGCTCTATCCGCAATGGGGCCCGGAGGGCACCGGCTACTGGATGGACGGCGAGGAATACGGCATTCCCGTGCTGGAGCGCGCCCGCGAACTGGGCGTGAAGGTCATCTGCGCCCACCGGGGACTGCCGCTCAGCTTCCTGGACTACGAATATTCACATCCGGCGGACATTGCCCGCGCCGCGAAACTGTTCCCGGACCTGACGTTCATCTGCTATCACTCGGGCTTCGAGCCGGGCGTTACCGAGGGCCCTTATAATCCGAAAACGGACAAAGGCGTCGATCGGCTCATTCGCGCCCATCAGGAAGCCGGCTTCACTCGCAATAGCGGCAATCTGTATGCGGAGCTGGGCAGCACCTGGCGATATTTCATGAGCCGCCCGGAAGAGGCCGCCCATGTGATGGGCAAGCTTCTGAAATATTTCGGCGATGAACGCATTTGCTGGGGCACGGACTCGCTCTGGTACGGCAGCCCGCAGGACCAGATCCAGGCATTCCGGACATTTCAGATCAGCGAAGAATTCCAGGAGAAATTCGGCTATCCGCCCCTGACGGACGAAGCCCGCCGCCGGATATTCGGCCTCAACGCCGCCTCGGCCTACGGGCTCGACGTGGAGGAAATCCGGAAAACCGAATCAGGCGATGCCCTGGAGGGCATGAGGAAAGCCTACCGGGAAAAGCCCAATCCCAGCTTTGCGACGTTCGGTCCCAAAAACCGGCGGCAATTCCTCACGCTCCTGCGCAAGGCCGGCGGGCGACCCGGATAGGGGACGCCCGTACGTCGCCTGTGGGTGGGGTCAGAAGAAACGGGCGGTCCTGGCGCCGGAGGGCGCATCGCCGCTGCCGGACGCCGGCAAACCGCGACCGAAGAGGTCCCGGCCATCCCTGTCCCGCTTGCGGTTCCGGCCGCCACCGAACCGGCGGGCCAGATATACACTGCCGAAAAGCCAGACCGGCCACAGGAACACGGCTGCCGCGAGAGGCGCCGGCCAATTCATCTCCGTCATGGCTGCGGCCAGTCCGAGGCCCTGGCCGAGGATCGGAATCCACGCAACCACCGCTGCGCAGATCAGGCCTTCGATCCAGTGAATCCCCATCCAGGCTTCAAAACCGGAAGGGATGATTAAGAGCTGAATCAAACCAACCGACAGATAGAGAAATAACGCACAACGCGCCGGAACCGTGCCCAGCCAGTCTTGAAGTTTATTCACATGCGCCTCCCTCTCAGACGTGTTAATTCTCACCCGAGAGTGTCTTGGTTTGGTTGAAAATTGCGGACTGAATGACGCCCCGCTCACTCAACGATTGTAGTACCAAAAAAGAACACGGGAATCTAGTCCTACGACTCAGCCACTCCGTGCAGACGGGTGACGCACGCCATTTTCAGATCGGCGCCCTCGCCCTGCTTCTGGGTTTGGGCATCCTGTTCTTCGGGTTCCAGGTTACGCTGGAACGCGCCGCTCTCAACCTTGCGGTTGCCGTGGCCGCACAGGCCTTGTTTGCGCTCATCTTCCGCACACGGTTTGACGCCCGCAGCCCCCTCATCACCGGCCTGTCGCTCAGCCTGCTTCTGCGTACGAACGATCCGCTGATCGCGGCGGGCGCGGCGGTAGCGGCCATCGCCTCGAAATACCTGATCCGCGTGCGGGGGAAACACATCTTCAACCCGGCGGCCTTCGGCATCGTGGCCGCCCTCATCCTGACCGAAGGCGCCTGGGTATCGCCGGGCCAATGGGGCACGGAACTGTGGCTCGGCTTTCTGTGCCTGTGTCTCGGCGGGCTGGTGCTGTTCAGCGCGGCGCGGCTCGACATCGCGCTCGCCTTTCTGGGCGCCTATGGCGGATTGCTGCTGGCGCGCGCCCTGTGGCTCGGGGATCCGCTGGCGATCCCGCTGCACCAGATGCAATCGGGCGCGCTGCTCCTGTTCGCCTTCTTCATGATCACCGATCCGCGTACGACGCCCGTGACCGTCACCGGGCGGATCCTCTTTGCGTGCCTTACGGCGCTGCTGGCGGTTGGCATGCGTTTCCTGTTCTACATTCCAGAGGCGATCTTCTACGCGCTCTTTCTCATGGCCCCCCTTACCCCGCTGATCGACCGGCTGCTGCCCGGCGATCCGCACAATTGGGCCATCCCGAAATCGTCACCCGGAAAAGAGGTGTTCCATGCTGAAAAAACCGAACCATCCCCAAGCTGACGGAGCCGCCCGAGGATTCCTGTGCCTGGCGGCGGTGCTGGCCTTCGTCCTGCTGCCCGCGAGCGCACAGGCCTTCTGCGGCTTTTATGTCGCCAAGGCGGATACCGAGATGTTCAACGAGGCATCCAAGGTCGTCCTTGTACGCCATGAAGACAGAACGGTCATGACCATGGCAAACGACTATCAGGGCGACCTGAAGGAATTCGCCGTCGTCGTGCCCGTACCCACCTTCATCGAGCGCGAGCAGATTCACGTCACCAACAACGCGATCATTGACCATCTCGACGCCTATACGGCGCCGCGCCTTGTCGAATATTACGACGACGATCCGTGCCGGCGGCGATATCGTGAGCAACCCATGGCTTCCGCCGGACCGGAGGCGGAAGAAGGCGCCTCGCCGGAAGACCGCGCCAAATCGCTGGGTGTGACCATCGAGGCCGAGTACACGGTCGGCGAATATGACATTCTCATTCTGTCCGCAGAGGAATCGAGCGGGCTCGAGACCTGGCTGATCGAGAACGGCTACAAGATCCCGGAAGGCGCATCGGAGGTCCTGGGCAGTTACATCAAGCAGGGCACGCGCTTCTTCGTCGCCAAGGTGAACCTGAAGGAGCAGTCAAAGCTGGGCACCAAATATCTGCGCCCGCTGCAGGTGGCTTTCGAAACGCCCAAATTCATGCTGCCCATCCGCCTGGGCACGGTGAACGCCAGGGGGCCGCAGGAACTGTTCGTCTTCACACTGACCCGCAAGGGCCGGGTGGAAACCACCAATTACCGCACCGTGAAAATCCCCTCGAATTCCAATATTCCGCTGTTCGTGAAGGACGAATTCGCAAAGTTCTACAAGGCCATGTTCGACACCGCGGTCAAGCGTGAGAACATGCGCGCCGTATTCCTGGAATATGCCTGGGATATGAGCTGGTGCGATCCGTGTGCGGCCGATCCGCTGTCGGAAGAGGAGCTGAAGGAACTGGGCGTGTTCTGGCTGGATGACAAAAGCAAACCGCAGCCGCGCCGCCGCATCCGCCCGGGCGGGCAGGCGCGCGACGTGTTCGTCACCCGGCTTCACGTCCGCTACACGGGCGAGAAGTTTCCTTCCGATCTGGTGTTTCAGGAAACCTCCGATCGCGACAACTATCAGGGCCGGTATGTCATGCGCCATCCGTGGCGGGGCGAGGCGAAATGTCCGGAAGCGGAGAAATACAAAAAACAACTGCCCCGCCGTTTCGAGAAGGAAGCCCGCACGCTGGCCAATCTCACCGGCTGGGACATCACCGAAATCCGCGAAAAGATGGAAAAGAACGGCCAGCCCTTCGACATCGGCCCCAGCAGCAGCAAGCCCGACAAGCCGTGGTGGGAGCGGATCTGGGGCAACGGCGACGACGATAACTGAGGCGTGACGGCCGCAGCCGGCCGCTTCGCTTGAACCGGAACGGCGCCCGTCGGATGATGGGCGCCGTTTTCATATGCCGCGAGGAAGCGATGACTCTCAGCTTCGATCTGTTCTGGTCCTTCCGCAGCCCCTATTCCTACCTGGCGACGCCGCGCATCGTGGAGCTTTCCCGGCGCTATGATGTGAGCGTCAACGTGCGCCCGGTTTATCCCATCGCCGTGCGCATTCCCGGCTTCTTCAAGACGGTCAATCCGCTCTGGCCCCGTTACGTGCTCACCGACACGGTACGCATCGCCGAGATGGAGAACATCCCCTATGGCTGGCCGCGGCCGGACCCCATCGTCATGGACATGGAGACCGGGGAGGTGCCGGAGGAGCAGCCCTACATCCACCGCCTCACCCGTCTCGGCGTCCTGGCGGCGGAGAGCGGCTACGGACTGCCCTTCATTTACGAGGTCAGCCGGATCATCTGGGGCAGCGATATCGACGGCTGGGACAGGGGCGACCACCTGAAAAACGCGGCCGCGCGCGCCGGGCTGAATCTGGCGGAGATGGACGCGGTGATCGGGGCCGATCCCGGCAAGTACGAACGGATCATTTCGGAAAACGAGGCGGCCCAGAAGGAGGCCGGCCACTGGGGCGTGCCGCTGATGGCCTTCCGGGGCGAACCCTTTTTCGGCCAGGACCGCATCAGCCACCTGGTCTGGCGCCTGAAGCAGCACGGGCTGAAGGAGCGGGCGTGACCTGCCCAACAAAAAAGCGCCCGGCGAACCGGGCGCTTTCTAGCGAATTCCGCTGAAAAATGGTCAGCCGACCAGCTTCAGATTGGCCGCAGCGGTCTTACCGCGGTCATGCGCCAGTTCGTACTCCACGCGCTGGCCGTCATTGAGGCCGGGAATGCCCGCGGCCTGCACCGCGGAGATGTGCACGAACACATCCTTGCCGCCTTCTTCCGGCTCGATGAAGCCGTAGCCCTTTTGCGCGTTAAACCATTTTACGGTTCCGGTCGCCATTTTCGTCTCCTTCAGACATGGCATTCGTCCAGCACACCGCGCGCCAGACATCTTGAGAGCAACCTATGTCTTGGAGAGGCGTAGAACTTCGTCTAGTCGCAGACGCCATAAGGCGCCCCAAAACCATTGGTAGCGGGATGGATATGCCCTTTTCAGGCAAAAATTTCAAGTGCCGAGTTCGGGGCGCGGACCGGACCGGACAGCTTTGCTTTACAGGTCCCGGCCGAGGTGGTGCACTTTACGGTCATGACCACCGGACGATTCGCGCGGGACCTCGCCGGAATGGCGGCCGTTACCCACGATCTGCTGATTGTGGGCGGCGGCATTACGGGCGCCGCCATTGCGCGCGACGCCGCCCTGCGCGGCCTGAAGGTGGCGCTGGTGGACAAGGGCGATTTCTCCTCCGGCACCAGCGCATCCTCCTCCAAACTGGTGCATGGAGGCCTGCGCTATCTGCGCAATCTGGAACTGGGCCTGGTGCGGGAGTCGCTGGCGGAGCGGCGCATCTGGCAGCACATCGCGCCGCACATGGTGCGCCCCCTGCCCTTTCTGTTACCCACCGAGGCCGGAAACCGCACCCGGCTGGAGCTGGGGCTCACGCTCTACGACTGGCTGGCCTTTGACCGGGGACGGGGACTGCCCCGGGAGGAAATTCCCGCCCGGCACCGGTTCATCGACTGGGCGGAGGCGCAGCGGCTCGAACCCGTGCTCTCCGGCGCCGGCGGTACGGGCGCGTTCCTGTACGGAGACTGCCAGATGTACTCGCCCGAGCGGCTGGGCCTTGAATGCCTGCTGGACGCGGCGGCCCACGGCGCGCATGTGGCGAACTACGCGGAGGCCGACCGGTTGATTCAGGAGGATGACGACAATGTCCGCCGGGTCTGCGGGGCGCGAATCGTGGACCGGTTCGACTGGCGTTATTACGACGTGCGTGCACGCCTCACGGTCAATGCCTGCGGTCCGTGGGCGGACGGCTTGCTGGAGGATCTCATTGGCGATGCCTCGGACCGGCTCATCCGCTCCAAGGGCATCCACATCGTGACCCGGCCGCTCGCCCGCGCCCATGCGCTGACCCTCCAGGTGCCCGGGGCGCTGGGCGGCGGACACGTATTCGTGCTGCCCTGGAACGGCCATTCACTGATCGGCACCACCGACACAAGCTTCGAGGGAGACCCCGGCGAGGTCCGGGCCACCGCCGCCGACGTCGCCGCGCTCATCCGTACCGTGAACGGTGTTCTGCCGGGCGTGCACCTGCGCGCGGAAGACGTGCTTTTCGCCTATGCGGGCCTGCGCCCCCTCGTGAGCGGGGCGGAAGGGAATGACAACACCTATGACGCCAGCCGCCGGTCCGAGATCGTTGACCATGAGGGGCGCGACGGCATTGCCGGCCTGGTCTCCGCGCTGGGCGGCAAATGGACGACATCGCGCCATCTGGCGGAAGACGCGGTCGATCTGGTCCTGAAGAAACTGGAGCGCCCCCGGCGCCCCTGCCGCACCGCCGAAAGGCCGCTTCCCGGCGCTCCCCCGGCCGGATGGCGGCGCTTCCGGCCGGCGGCCCGGGCGCAGCATCCGGACCTGGCGGAAGAAACCCTCGACCATCTGACGCGCACATACGGGGCCCGCTTCGAGCAGGTGCTCATGTTGGCGAAAGCCCGCCGGGAACTGTATGCGCCTCTGTGTCCGGAACGCCCGGAAATCGGGGCCGAGATCGTTTTCGCGGTGCGCACGGAAATGGCCCGCCGCATGGGCGACGTCATCTTCCGCCGGACGGGGCTGGGCGGTATCGGCCACCCGGGCGGGGACTGCCTGCGCTCCGTAGCCGGTCTCATGGCCCGGGAACTGCACTGGACCGGCGAGAGGCAGGAGGCCGAGCTGGCGGAGACGGAGCGGCGTTTCAACGTCTGGAGGGAGGAAAGCCCGTCGTGAGCGGCAGCGGCGCATCGAGCGGCATCCACGCCATCGTCAATCCGCGCTCGGCGGGCGGGCGCACCGGACGTGACTGGCCCGAGATCAAGTCCGCGCTGCGCGCGCGGCTGGGGCCGCTGGACGCTTCCTTCACGGACGGCCCCATGCACGCCGCCGCGCTGACCGCGTCGGCCCTCAAGGCCGGCGCCGACCTGATCCTGTCGGTGGGCGGCGACGGCACCCTCAATGAATGCGTGAACGGATTTTTCGAGAACGGAGAAGCGCTCAACGCCGCCGCCGAACTGGGCGTCATCACCAGCGGCACGGGCGGCGATTTCCGCAAAACTTTCGATATCGGCGCGGGCCCGCAGGCCGCCATCGAACGGCTGGCGAACGGCAACAGGCGGCGGATCGATGCCGGCCGGCTCACCTTTACCGGCGACGACGGCGGGGAGGTGCGGCGCTATTTCATCAACATCGCAAGCTTCGGCCTGTCCGGCGAAGTCGACCGTGCCGTCAACCGCGCGCGCATCGCCAAATGGTTCGGCGGACGCTTTGCCTTCGCCTGGTGCTCGTTCACGACGCTGCTTTCCTGGCGGGGCATTCCCGTGCGGCTGAGAATCGACGACGCCTTCGACGAAACCGTGAACTTGTCGACGGTGGCGCTCTGTAATGGGAATTTCTTCGGCGGCGGCATGCAGGTCGCCCCGAGAGCCGACCCTTCGGACGGGCTGTTCGACGTGGTCATCATGGAGGACACCGGTCCCTGGCGCGCACTCAGAAATGCGGGCGCGATCTATGAGGGGCGCCATGTGGAGCAACCGTCGGTCCGCGTGCTGAGGGGAGAACGGATCAGGGCGGCGCCGGTGGACCCCGCCCGGCACGTACTTCTGGATATCGACGGCGAAGCTCCGGGACGGCTGCCCGTAGAATGCGAAGTGTTGCCGGACGCCCTCACGTTTCGGTGTTAGGATGCTGCCGGACTCAGCAATGGACGGTCGAGCGAAATGACCATCGACAGAACGAAACTGCGCTGGAACGGCTGGGGTTGGGCCGAAAGGGCGGAAGACAGCGAGGACAATGACGGCCTGTGGCGCTGGCTGGCGGAGGAACTGGGCATGGGCGCGCTCATGTCCACACCGGCGCTCGATCTGGGCAATGTGGACATCCCGGACCCGCGCCTGCCGCGCCGCTTGATCGAACTTCTGGAACAGACCGTCGGCTCCGGCCAGGTGCGGGCCGACCGGTATGAACGCGCCTTCCACGCGCGCGGCAAGAGCTATTTCGACCTCCTCCACCTGCGCAACGGCATGCTCGACACCGTGCCCGACGTGGTGGTCTATCCCGAGACGGCGCTGCAGGTGCTCGAGGTGCTGGCCTTCGCGCTGGAGCATTCGCTCAGCGTGGTGCCCTTCGGCGGCGGCACCAGCGTGGTGGGCGGCGTGACGGCGGTGGCCGCGGACGGCCATCAGGGCGTCATCTCGCTGGACATGACGCGCATGAACCGCGTGCGCGCCATCGACTCCCGGGCCATGCAGGCGGTCGCCGAAGCGGGCATTCACGGGCCTGACCTCGAACGGCAATTGCAGCAGCGCGGCTATACGCTGGGGCACTATCCCCAGTCCTTCGAGTTCTCCACGCTGGGCGGCTGGATCGCCGCGAGGGGGGCGGGGCAGCAGTCCAACCGTTACGGCAAGGCGGAGGACTGGCTGGTCTCGGCGAAACTGGTCACGCCGCGCGGCTACTGGACCACGGAATGCCATCCCGCCTCGGCC
Source organism: Alphaproteobacteria bacterium (assembly GCA_046538635.1). Classification (GTDB taxonomy): domain Bacteria; phylum Pseudomonadota; class Alphaproteobacteria; order JAJFIK01; family JAJFIK01; genus JBKHIN01. The sequence continues at coordinate 1,467 of JBKHIN010000015.1, read as the reverse complement.
GCCGGTCCGGATCTCAATCAGATGGTGGCTGGCTCCGAGGGCCGGTTCGGCGTCATCACCGAAGCGGTGGTGAAAATTCACCCGGTTCCGGAAGCCACGGACTATCGCGGTTTCCTGTTCCGCAATTTCGAGTCCGGCATGGAGGCGGTGCGCGCCGTCTCCCAGTCCGGCGTGCCCGTGGCCATGCTGCGCCTGTCGGATGCGGACGAAACCCGCTATTTCCAGGAGTTCGCCCGGCGGCGGCATCCCTCCACCCTGAGCCGGCTGACGGCCGAGCGGGCCAAACAGGCCTATCTGAGGGCGCGAAAGTTCGACGGGCCCGCCTGCCTGCTGCTCACGGGCGCGGAAGGCGCGAAGCGGCAGGTTTCCTGGGCGGTCGGGGAAATCGGCCGCATCGTCCGGCAACATGACGGCATGCCCGTCGGCAGGAGCGCCGGAAAGCGCTGGTACGCGGGCCGCTTCGAGGCGCCCTATCTGCGCGACGTCATGCTGGATCACGGGGTGGGCGTCGATACGGTGGAAACGGCCACGCGCTGGTCGAACATTCCCCACCTGCACCGGGTGTTGCGGGAAACCCTGGCCAAGGCCATCGCCGAGAGCGCGCCTGCGCCCGGCGCCCGCGGTATCGTTCTCGGCCATATCAGCCATACCTACCGGGACGGGGCCAGCCTGTACTTCACCTTCATCTTTCCGCGCGATCTCGACAACGAATTGCGGCAATGGCTGATGATCAAGAAGTCCGTGACCGAAGCCATCCTCGAACATGGCGGCACGCTCAGCCATCATCATGGTGTGGGCATGGATCATGCCGCCTGGCTGGTGGAGGAGAAGGGCGAACTGGGCGTCTCGGCGCTGGGCGCCTTCAAGCGCCAGATCGATCCGGCAAACGTGCTCAACCCCGGAAAGCTTACCGGCGGCGGTCCCGATATCTACGCACCCATTGCCAAAATCTGACGGATTCCCGCGGGCCGGGAACCCTTGACTCCTCCGGAGCCATGGGAAAAGGTTCGCGCACCTGAAGTGGATTGCCTCGTAACTCGCTGCCGCATACCGCTCAGCAAGAGAAAGGCGGCATTCCCGACAGGTCCGAAAACCGGAACGCGCACAGCGCGCGTTTACTTGTGTCAACTTGGACGAGGCAGGACTATGCTGGGCACCGTCAAGTGGTTCAACGCCACGAAGGGCTATGGCTTCATTCAACCGGAGGAAGGCGGCGGGGACATTTTCGTGCACCTCAGCGCGGTGCGGGACTCGGGACTGGACACCCTGGATGAAGGCCAGAGGGTCGATTTCGAGCTTGCCACCGACGACCGGGGCCGAACCCGGGCGTCCAATCTGAAACTGCTCTGACATTCGGGACGTTCCGGCTGGCGCCCCGCGCCGGAAGACACACCGGTTCCGGGGAAGCGGCGCTATCCCAACGCCTCTTTCAGCGCCCGTCCGGCCGCCTGCACGGCCTCTCGTGCG
>JBKHIN010000352.1:0-3605 GCA_046538635.1 Alphaproteobacteria bacterium | reverse complement strand
CCTCAACGCCGTCGCGCCCGGCAGCGGCGAGGAGGTCAATGTGTTCGGCGAGGCGGGCGTGGATCGCCACCGAATTCCGCCGCGCGTGCGCTGAGGCGGCATCGGCGCGGCAACGAGGGAGGGGCGGATGGCCCGCAAACGCCGCGGCCGCGGCCGGACGGCCCTGATTACCGGCGCCTCCGGCGGCATCGGCGAAGCGCTCGCCGCGCAGTTCGCCGCGGAAGGGTACGATCTCATTCTCACCGCCCGCTCGGCGCCCAGGCTCGAACTGCTTGCCAGCGATCTGTCCTCCGGACACGGCGTGCAGGTCATGACCGTTCCGCTCGATCTGACCCGCCCCGAAGCGGCCGGGGAACTGGCGCAGGAAACCGGCCGCCTGGGCCGCCATGTGGACGTGCTCGTCAATAATGCGGGCTACGGGCTCCTGGGCCCTTTCGTCTCGCTCTCCCATGACGACCAGCTTGCCATGGTGGATGTGAATGTCCGTGTGCTTACCGATCTTACCCGCACCTTTCTGCCGCTCATGATCGGCCAGGGCAGCGGCGGGGTCCTGAACATTTCCTCCACGGCGGCATTTCAGCCCGGGCCTGACATGGCGGTCTATTACGCCGGCAAGGCTTACGTGCTCTCGCTCTCCGAAGCGCTGAACGCCGAATTGAAGGGCACGGGCGTTCATGTGACCTGCGTCTGCCCGGGTCCGGTGATCACCGGCTTTCAGGAGCGCAGCGGCGTGGGCGGCGCGAACCTGCTCAAATTGATGCCCGTGATGAGCGCGGCAAAGGTGGCGAAAAAGGCCGTCCGCGCCTTTCATGCCCGGCGCGCCGTCATCATTCCCGGCTTTGTAAACTGGTTCATGGCGAAATCGGTCGCCCTTACGCCGCGCTTCGTTCTGCTCCCCCTGGTGCGCTTCATGCACCGGGGAGATTGAGCGGGCCGGCCAACCGGGTATTCTGGGCACGGCTTCCCCGAACGGTTCGAGAGGAGAAATTCAGTGGCACGCATGAGCGGCAAGATCGCGCTGATCACGGGCGGCGCACAGGGGCTGGGCGCAGCCATCGCGCAGGCCTTCGTGCGCGAGGGCGCGAAAGTGGCGGTAACGGACATCAACGCCGAAGGCGCATCCGCCTGCGCCGGCGCCCTCAATGCGCAAGTTCCCGGTGCGGCGCTGGCCCTCGCCCACGACGTGACCTCCCCCGATCAGTGGCAGGACGTTCTGGCGAGAACGGAAGACCATTTCGGCGGCCTCAACGTGCTGGTCAACAATGCGGGCATCGGCTGCACGCGGAACGTGGAGGAGGCGACGCTGGAGGAATGGCGCCAGACTCATGCCATCGATCTCGACAGCGTCTTCTATGGCTGCAAATACGCCCTGCCCGTCATGCGCAAACACGCGCCCGGCGCCATCGTGAACGTCTCCTCCATCGCCGGGCTGATCGCCGGGCACAACATGGCGCCCTACAATTCCGCCAAGGCGGCGGTGTGGATGCTGACGAAATCCATAGCGCTGCATTGCGCCAAGCGCGGCTATAATATCCGCTGCAATTCCGTACACCCCACTTTCATCAAGACACCGATTCTCGATCCGCTGGTGGAGTCCCTGGGCGAGGAACAGGCCTTCGCCAAGCTTTCCCGGCAGGTGCCGCTGGGCACGCTCGGCGACCCGGAAGACGTGGCGTATGCCGCGCTCTTTCTGGCCTCGGACGAATCCAAGTTCATCACCGGCGCCGAACTGAAGATCGACGGCGGCATCAGCGCGATGTGATCGCGGCGCCGCCTCCTTCCGGCCCGCCCTTCAGGTCTTCCTAAGAATCCGGCCCATAAGCAGGCGCAAGACCGGCCCGCACGCGCGGGCGACGGGGCGCGGGCACACGCCCCGTCCTCAATCGAAGGGAGGCCGCGATGGCTTTTCTGGCCGGGTTTTTCACCGCCGTCATCCTGGCGGTTCTGGGCGCGCTGGCAGTGATCTATGGCGGCCTCTTCAACGTGGCGGCAACGGACCCGCATAACGAAGCCGTCTTCTGGGCGCTGTCCACCACCATGCGAAACTCCGTGGAGTTGCGGGCGGCGGATATCGCCGTTCCCGAAGATCTGCGGGAGGAGGCCCGCTGGAAGGACGGGTTCGGCCATTACGACACGCTCTGCCGCGGCTGCCACGGTGCGCCCGGCATGGATCCCTCGCCCGTCGGGCAGGGCCTGCGCCCCAATCCGCCGGACCTCGCCGAAACCGTCCCCACATGGTCCGCGGGCGAACTGTTCTGGATTCTCGACCACGGCATCAAGATGACCGGCATGCCCGCCTTCGGCCCCACCCACCGGGAGGAAGATCTGTGGTCCATCGTCGCCTTTCTCGAACGCCTCCCGGACATGCCGCCGGAGGAATACCGCAAGCTGGTGCAGGCGCAGGAAGAGCCCGAAACGAAGCCCGTTGACGAAAAACAGCCGCAGGCACAGCCCGCCGTCACGGTCGAGATGACCGGCGATCTGCGCTACGCCCCCGAAACGGTGACGGTAACGGCGGGCGATACGGTGAAATGGACCAATGTTTCCAGCATGCAGCACACGGTCACGGCCGATGCCGGCAAGGCGCAGGACCCCGCCCATGTCCAGTTGCCCCCGGAGGCGAGGCCCTTCGACTCCGGCATGATCCGGCCCGAAGGCGCCTTCACCCACCGCTTCGAGGTGCCGGGCACCTACCGCTATTTCTGCATCCCCCACGAGGCCGCGGGCATGGTGGGCACGGTGAGGGTGAAGGCGAAGGAATAAGGGGGCCTTCACGTCAGCCGGTAATACGCCCACAGCAGGCGGGCGGCGACGCCGCGCCACGGCGCCCAGGCGGCCGCTTCTGCCGCGAATGTGTCCGGTCCGGGCCGCGCGGGAAGCCCCGCCAGATGCGCAAAGGCCGTCTGCAGGGCCAGGTCGCCCGAGGGGAGCACGTCCGGGCGGCCGAGGCAGAACAGCAGATAGATTTCCGCCGTCCAGCGCCCGATGCCCGGCACGGCCTGCATGTGCTCGATGGCCGCTTCGTCGTCCATGCGCGCCACGGCGGCGAGGTTCAGCCGTCCGTCTGCGGCATGTTCGGCGAAGGCGCGGGCGTAAGCCGCCTTGGGCCGGGACAGGCCAAGGGCGCGCAGTTCTTCCTCCGTAGACGCCAGGACATCCTTTGGGGCGAGAGCGTTGAACCGGGCCTCCACCCGCCGCCAGATAGCCTCGGCGCTGGCGGTGGAAACCTGCTGGGAGATCATGATCCGCATGAGCCCGGCAAAGCCCGGCCTGCGCAGCCGCAGCGGCAGTTCGCCGGCGAGTTCCGCCGCCCGCGCGAGGCGTTCGTCGCGCCCGGTGAGGAAGGCAAGGCCCGCCTCCAGATCGGCGCGCGTGCGGATGCGGGGGTGTGGGGGCATGGAATCAGGGTGTGATGGAAGTTGCGGGAAGAAGGTAGCGGGGCGCGGTCGCCCTCGGCAAGTCGGTGGCTCGGCTTCGCCACGTCCCTCACCATTCGCACCTGTTGACATGGAAATGGCCAGAAATATAAGCGCCTTGCCCGATGTAGCGGGTGCGATTCAGATTCCCGGTGTGATGCGTGAAACATGGGAGAGCCGGGGCTCACG
>JBKHIN010000351.1:0-3607 GCA_046538635.1 Alphaproteobacteria bacterium | reverse complement strand
TGCAGTGGACGATGATGGGTTCATGATGAGGCGCGGCGGAAAGGGGCGGGATGCCGAGGCTCCCTTCGCCGGTATAGAGCAAGATGGCGGCGCCGATGCTCAGCACCGCGGCGAGACGGTTCAAAGTGATCAGCAGGCGGAAGTCAGGCGCCGCTTTCTTTTTCGCCGTTTCTGTCATTCGCACCCCCACCTGCGAATGCCGACACGCACGCGGGCGCTCCGGCTTCCGGCTTTATACCACATCCGCCAGGGGGTGCGCTGGCTGGAGCGTCGTGCGGTCATTCGGAACCGACTCCGCCCCCTTGGAAGATGGCGTCCCCCCTGCCCTGCGCCCCCTTCGTGGTCAGTCACTCAAAGCACCCTGTTCCCGCTCTTCCCTGCGGAAGCAGGGATCCAGTAGCACACGGAAAGAATGGCGCCTGGTGCACTGGATCCCGGCTCGGAGGCCGGGAAGAGCGGGGAGAGGGGCGGGGAGGCGGACAGATTCGAGGCTTTGGCCGCCGCGATCACCACCCGCCGCGGCTGGGCCACAGGAGGGGCAGGATGCGGCGGCGCAGTTTCTCGCCGGCAAGCCGGTCCAGTTCGTAGCGGCAGTCGCGCAGGTCGAAGGCCCCGTGGCGCACGGGCACGCCCGCCGCGCGCAGCTTGGCATCCACCTTTTCCCATGCCTCGAGGCGCCGCAGCAGGACTTCCCTGAAATCGCGCAACGAGCTGAGATCGATAGCGCGAACCGAGCGGCCTTCTGCGAATTCCAGCACGTAGGACAATTCGAAATCGTAATCCTCGTCCTCGAAACAGGCGATCTCGACGGCGTCCACATCGCCATAGCCGAAACGGTGGACCTTCGACGTCCAGTAATCCGTGGTTTCGATGTAGTCTTCCGTGAGCAGATCATAGTCCATGCGGTCGAGCCAGAGGAAGAGCAGATTGAGCGCCACGAGGATGCCGGTGAAGACGAACCATCCCCGGGCGAAGCGCCGGAAATCGTTATACACATACTGCTGCGGATCGAAGGCGGACCCCGGCGTCAAATAGCCGCGGCGCACATCCGTGGCGACGGCGAGCCGGTAATGGAAATACGGATCGTCCTTATACACCCGGTTTCTGCGGAAGCCGAGGGTGCCCATGACGGCGAAGCGCGGCCAGAGATTGCCCAGGATGAAGGGGATGCAGAACACCGCCACGAGCGTGGAGACGAAGAGCAGACCGTCGCCGGGGCCGGCGGGGTCGATATAGAGATACCAGTCCAAACCCTTTGTGCGCCACGCTTCGAAAGTCTCCGTGCCCAAACCTTCCCCGCCTCCGGAAAGTGCAAACCCGATCATGGTGAACGCGGCGAGCAGGCCGAGCGGGAAGACCGTGAGGACAACGAACTGTGCCCAGTCCACCTTGAACGGGGCCGCGTACTCCCTCACGCGGCGGGCCGCCTGCTCGATGAATTCGAGTTCCGGCGGCTTGAGATCGCGCTTCGGGTCCCTGTGGCCGGGCCCCGCGCGCCGCTGGCGCAGCCAGGCATCGGCGGCCAGGGCGCCGAGGGCGGCCAGCATCACGATCGCACCAACCTCAAGAAACGGTGCAAATAAGCCGAAACTTTCGCCGACCGACTCGAAAAAGGCGGCCCAGCCCTCAAAGCGCCGGTCGAAGATCGCCTCCAACAGAAGCTTGGTCCACGAAAACGGAACGAACATGACAACTGCGCCGACAAACGATCCGGCGACGCCGTAGAGGACGTTCTCCCACGGATCCCGCAAGAGGATGCGGGAGCGCTCAGCGGCAAGCAGCGTTCTGGCGCCGGCCCCTCCGGGCTCGTCCTTGTGCGGACCGTCTTCCGGCGGATCGCTCTTCAGAGGATCTCTCATCAGCGCCCAGGCATTCCAGCCGCACAGGACGGCGGGCACGGCCAGCAACGCGGCCCACGCCGTGCCGGGGCCGGATTCGTAGAGCGTCCAGCCGGCGAGCTGGAGGTCGGTAGCCACGAAGATCATCATCAGGGACGAGACGGCAAAACCGTCGGGGGTGAGAGCGTCGGACGCCTCCTTCAGCAGTTCGCCGCCCCAGAACAGGAGCAACGCCGTGAGCACACAGTGGACGATAATGGGCTCATGATACGGCGCCTCGGCGAGGCCGGGCACGCCCAGGGCCGGCGCGCCGGTGTAAAGCAGCAGCGCCGCCAGCAGGTTCGCCCATCCGCCGATGCGGTTCAGCGTGATCAGCAGCCGGTGCCGCGCCGCCGCCGGTTCCAACGCACTCACTGCCTGCCCCCAAACTCAACTCCGCACGCAAGGATAGCATGCGCGGAGCGGAGATAACACCCTTGCTCTTCTGCGGAGGCCGGGATCCGGACCCCAGCCGCCATTTCATCCGTGTGCGCTGGATCCCTGCTTGCGCAGGGAAGAGCGGGAAAGAGGCGCCCGAGTGCCTTCAGTCACACGCCTCCGCCGTTTCCTCGATCAGCGGATGGGCGGGCGCCAGGGAGCGTGCCCAGTCAAGCGCGGCATTGGCCTGTGCGCAGCGCTCCAGGGCGGCGAGCGCCTGCGCCAGGCGGATATGGCCGATATGCAGTTCGGGGTATGTGTCCGTGTACATACGATAGGCGGCGGCGGCCTGTTCCAGCCGGAGGCGGTCGTCCGTCACCTCGCCGTCCTCGAACATCAGGCGATCGGCGATGTTCAGGAACGCGAAGCGATGGAACAGGATCTCGCCCGGCCGCCCCTTGCGCACGGCGTCATAGACAAGCTGCGCCTCGCCCACCTTCCCGGCGGCCACCAGACCGGCGATGCGTGAAACGGCCCGGGCGGCGGCGCTGCGCGCGGGCGGGGGCTCCAGCCGGCCCGAAGCCTCGCCCCAGCCGCCGTGCAACGCGCCGCCCGCGATCACCCCCCGGATCGAGGCCCGGCGGAGCACTTTCCGGCGCGGGTCTTCCGCCACCAGCAACAGGTCGGCGCGCGCCCCCGGCGCGATCACGCCCAGCCGCGCCTTGGGATCGATATGAGTGCGGATGAATTCGCCGCCCCGCACCGTGGCCGCCGCAAGCGCCTCTTCCGGCGTGAGGCCCGCCTCCTCGAGCAGGCGGAATTCCGCAAACAGCGCGCTTTGCGGGAAGACGCCCGCGGCCAGCGCGTCCGATCCCGCGAGCAGGGGCACGCCCTCCTCATGCAGCACCTTGATCAGCACTTTTACATATTCAAGCCGGTGGCGGTTGAAGGCGGCCCCCTCCTCGCCCTGCGCCGCATACGGATTGTGCTCCGGGTGAAACCACTGGCGCATGGCCGGGTGGAGGCGGGCGAAATCCGGATCGGCGAGAATGACCGAGGGGTCTTCCTGCTGGCGGGCCAGGGCGTCGAGATAGATCAGGTTGGGCGTCACCCACACGCCGCGCCGCTTGAGCGCGCGCGCCATGCGCCGCGACTCCTCTATCGCCTCACCAGGCTCGTCATGGCCGCGCAACAGTTCCATGCCGTGGGAGAAATTGACCAGCCCGGCTTTCGCCGCCCGGCGCGGCGAAACGTCGTGGGGCGCGTGGCCCACCACCGCAAGTTCCGCCCGGCGCGCCTCCTTCGCCACGGCGCGCAGATGCTTTCTTTCGATGCCGTGATAGACCTTGATG
>JBKHIN010000087.1:0-9442 GCA_046538635.1 Alphaproteobacteria bacterium | reverse complement strand
GGCTTCCACATGGCGCCCGGCAACCATGCCCGTCAGTTCACTGTCGATGAACGAAACCAGATCATGGCGCAGAGAGCCCAGATTGATTTCCCGGGCTCTCATCTCGTTCGCGGCGTCGGGATCATCGATCAGGGCGAGGAGCAAATGCTCCACCGTCGCAAATTCGTGCTGGCGTTCACTCGCCAGCACCAGCGCCCTATGGAGGGCCTCGTCGAGATCTTTGGAGAAGGAAGGCATGGGTTCTCGCTCCGCTTCGGTGCTCCGTATTCGTTATACCTGCCGGGGAACGCTTTTCAATCCCGTCACGTCACCTTCGCACGCTGTTTGAACTCCGGCCGCTCCCAGAGCCGTTGCCGCAGAATTTCCTCCAGACGCTGCGCCGCCGCAAGCACGTCGTCTTCCGTATTGTATAGCGGCGCGAAGCCGAAGCGCATCAGGTCCGGCGCGCGGAAATCGCCGATCACATTCGCGGCAATCAGCGCCTGCATGGCGGCGTAGCCTTCCCTGAAGCGCAGGGAAACATGGGAGCCGCGCCGCTCCGGATCGCGCGGGGACGCCAGCCGCACGCCGTGCCGGGCGCACCCTCTTTCCGTTTCCTCGATGAACAGTTCGCTCAGCCGGATCGATCGTTCGCGTACGTCCTTCATATCCACGCCCTCCCACACGTCGAGCGCGGCGTCGAGGGCCGACATGGAAAGGATCGAGGGCGTGCCGATGCGCAGCCGTTCCACGCCGGAGGCAGGCCGGTATTCCGGATCGAACTCGAAGGGCGCCGCATGGCCCATCCAGCCGCCCAATGCGGGGGCGCAGCTTTCCGCCAGATCGGGCCGCACATAGACGTAGGCCGGCGCGCCCGGTCCGCCGTTGAGATATTTGTAGGTGCACCCCACGGCGAAATCCGCGCCAGCGCCGGTGAGACCCACGGGCATGGCGCCCGCCGAATGGGCGAGATCCCACACGGTGAGCGCCCCGGCCTCATGGGCGCGCGCCGTAAGCGCGGCCATATCGTGCCGCCGGGCCGTGCGGTAATCCGCTTCCGTCAGCATCAGGACGGCCAGGCTTTCGTCAATGTGGTCCTCTATCTCTTCGGGCGCGGCGAGGCGCAGCTCATGCCCTTGCCCCAGCCATTCGGTCAGCCGCTGCGCCACATAGAGGTCGGTTGGGAAATTTCCGCTGTCGGAAAGAATGACCTTGCGCCCGGGCCTCAGCGTCAGGGCGGCGGAAAGCACCTTGAACAGATTGACCGAGGTGGAGTCGCACACCACGGTCGAGCCTTCGGGCGCGCCGATCAGGGCGGCGATGCGGTTCCCGAGGCGCACGGGCAGGTCCATCCAGCCCGCCTCGTTCCAGCCCTTGATGAGCATGCCGCCCCACTCCGCCTCCACCGTGCGCTCGAGGCGCTCACGCGCCGCGCGCGGCAGGGGCCCGAGCGAATTGCCGTCCAGATAGACGAGGCCCGGCGGCAAGTCGAACAGCGCCCTTGTGTGCGCGAAAACTTCCTCCGCAGGCGTCGTATCGGCCACCTCGCGCACGCCGCCCTCTTCGCGCAGGCGGAAGCGCTGGATCTTGCCGGTCTGCGTCTTGGGCAGCGCCTCGCGGAACTTGATGGAACGCGGATATTTGTAGGGCGCGATCTGCGCCTTGACGTGCTCCTGCAGCCGCCGGACGAGGGCGGAGGTCGGCGAAGCGTTTTCCGCCAGCACCACATGGGCCTCGACGATCTGGCCGCGCTCGCCGTCGGGCACGCCGATCACGGCGCACTCGGCCACCCGGGCATGGCTGAGCAGCGCCGCCTCCACCTCCGGCCCGGCGATGTTGTAGCCCGAGGAAACGATCATGTCGTCCGCCCGGGCAGCGAAGCGGAACACGCCGTCCGCATCCTGACTGAAGGCGTCACCGGTGAGGTTCCATCCTTCCCGCACATAGTCCGCCTGCCGCTCATCCGCCAGATAGCGGCAGCCCGTGGGGCCGCGCACGGCGAGACGGCCCACGGTTCCCGGCGGCACCTCGTTCATGTCGTCATCGACGATCTTCGCCTGATAGCCCCGCACCGGCCGGCCGGTGACGCCGGGCGCGGCGTCGTCGAGACGGTTTGTAATAAAGATGTGCAGCATTTCCGTGGTGCCGATGCCGTCCAGAATGGGCGTGCCGGTTTTTTCCCGCCATTCCTCATAGACCGGCGCGGGCAGGGTTTCGCCCGCCGAGACGGCCACGCTCAGCGAGGAGAGGTCGGCCCCCTCCTCCATCGCGCGCAGCATGGCGCGATAGGCCGTGGGCGCGGTGAAGGAGACGGTGGCGCGGTAAGTCTCGATGATGTCGATCATGTGGGGCGGCGAGGCGTTCTCCAGCAGCGTCGCCGTGGCCCCGAAGCGCAGGGGGAAGATCGCCAGCCCGCCCAGCCCGAAGGTGAAGGCCAGCGGCGGCGAGCCCACGAACACGTCGCCGGGCGTGACCTTGAGCACCTCTTTCGCATAGCCGTCGGCGATAATGAGCAGGTCGCGGTGGAAATGCATGGTCGCCTTGGGCGCGCCCGTGGTGCCCGAGGTGAAGCCCAGCAGCGCAACGTCGTCGCGCCCGGTGGGCACGGGGTCAAAGCTCACGGATTTCCCGAGGGCGGCGCGATCCAGCTCCGCGTCGTGGCTGGCCGTGCCGTCGAAGCCCACAACGGTTTCCAGGAACCGGCTGGTCTTCGCACAGGCGATGATCTCGTCCATCATGCGTGTATCGCACAGGGCAAGGCGGATTTCGGCCTTGTCCACGATCTGCGACAGTTCCGCCGCGCGCAGCATGGGCATGGTGTTGACCACCACCGCCCCCGCCTTGGTGGCGGCGAGCCAGCAGGCCACCAGCGCCGGATTGTTGGCCGAGCGGATCAGCACCCGGTTGCCGGGGCGCACGCCGTAGTCCTCAACCAGCGCATGGGCGAGGCGGTTGGTCCAGTCGCTCAGTTCCTTGTAGGTGCGCTGCCGTCCGTTGCCGATGAGCGCCACATGGTCGCCGAAGCCCCTTTCCACCATGGCGTCGGTCAATTCGGCGGCGGCATTGAGCCTTTCGGGATAGTCGAAGCCGTCGAGCAAAAAGTCCGGCCACTGATCCTCCGGCGGAAGATGGTCCCGTGCGAACGTATCCTCATGTGCCGTCGGTCCGAGCATGGTCTCCTCCCGGGTGCCGGGGCCTGGCCGTCCCTGAATTCCGGCCACTGCAGACCGGCAAGTGTTGCACCCGGATGCCCGTATTTCAAGCTGGAACGGCATGGGCTATTCTGTGGTCCGGGCCGCCCCGGCGGCCCGTGCCGTCCGCCAACCGGGAGCCCGTTGCATATGGACTGGGACGACGCCTACGCCAACAGCGCCTACATCCCCGGCGCGGAAGAAATCGCCGCGGCCTGGCCGCGGGACGCGGCGGCCTTCAGAAACTCCGCCAACGGAGAGTACGATATTCCCTATGGCGCGGCCGAGCGCGAACGTTATGACCTGTTCCTGCCCAAAAGCGAGCCGCGCGGCCTGTTCGTTTTCATCCATGGCGGCTACTGGATGGCGTTCGGCAAATCCGACTGGTCCCACCTGGCCGCAGGCGCAGTGGCGCGCGGCTGGGCGGCGATGCTGCCGGGTTACGCGCTTTGCCCGCAGACCACGATCGGCGGCATCAGCGCGCAGATCGGCGCGGCCCTCGGCCACGCGGCCGCGCGCATCGCAGGCCCGCTCGTCATTTCGGGACACTCCGCCGGGGGGCACCTTGCCGCCCGCATGGTCTGCGAGAACGCCCCAATTGACCCGGCCGTCCGTAAGCGAATCGTTCACATGCTGGGCATCAGCGGGATTTACGATCTGCGCCCGTTGATGCGCACCGCCATGAACGACACCCTGCGCCTCACCGAGGCCGAGGCCCGGCGGGAAAGCCCCGCCCTGCTGGAGCCGGTCAAGGGACCGCGCGTCACGGTCTGGGCGGGCGCGGAGGAACGCCCCGAATTCCGCCGCCAGACGGCGCTGCTGGCGGAGGCCTGGAGCCGGCGCGGCATGTCCGTCCGCCATGTGGAGGCCCCGGGCTGCCACCATTTCAATGTTATCGCACCACTGAGCGAAGGGGACAGCAATCTTACGGACGCGGCGCTGGACGGTCTTCCTCCGGGTCGCCGCGCAGGCCCGAATCCGGCGTGAAGGCGTTGAAACAGATAATGGTTTCGGTGTCCGCAATGCCCGGAATGGAATGGACGCGGGTGTTCACGAAACGGCCGATATCCGTGTCGCCGGGCACGTAGAACTGGGCGATCAGATCGTATTTGCCGGAAATGGAATGCACCTGCGGCGGCCGGTCGAAGCTTTCGACAAGCTGACCGGCGACTTCATAGGCCTTTCCAAGCTCGCATTTGATCAGCACATAGATCGCGCGCATCGCGTCACCTCCGGGCCGGGCCGCCCCCTGCGACGGCCGGACCTAGCAAAGCCCCCGGTCCCTGTCCAGTCAAGCGGCCGTCCTTGAAGCGGGGCAATCAGGTGAACAGCTTTAACAGCGCCGCAACCATTTTTTACCTCACGCGAAGGCGCGAAGATATGAAGCGTCAGAGCTGACAAGATGCTCCAAATGCTAGGGGTCTTTGGCGCTGCACGCGCGCTTTTCTTCGCGCCTTCGCATGAGATCGTTGGGCGTACGTTCAACCGATTGCCCTGCCGGCCTGGGGCGGTTCAGCCGGTTCCAGTGTGCGGGATTCTCCGGGCGCCGCGGAGTCTGAACCTCGCCTGAACGGCGCGGTCCGCTCACGTTCATTTGCCGTGTGGCATGGTGCAGGTTCCGGAAATTGCACGCGGCGCCACAAGGCCGCAGTGGAACGAGAGGGAGGACTCCATGAAAGCGCTCACATGCGCCGTGACGGCGCTGTGTACCATGTTGATCGCGGGCCTGGCCGTGCCCGCCTCCGCCCAGACGCGGGACGACCCCCAGGTGTGCTGCTCTTACACGGATGCGGCCGGGAATCTGAAATTCTTTTACGCACCCAAGAGCCAGTGCCCGAAAGACAGGCTCGCCGCCCCGGAACGCTGCAAGCAGACGGACGAGCAGGTCTGCTGCCTGACCCACAACGGCTATTTCAAGACCCCGGCGAGCCGGTGCGAGGCGGCCGGCGGCACGGTGGAGAAGGACCGCTATTGCGAGCGGCCGGACGATCCGATTTGCTGCAAGACGCCCGACGGCTATCAGAAGCTGATCCCCAACCGGTGCAACGCGCTGAACGGCCAGCCGGCCAATCCGCGCTACTGCCGGGACCTCGACAGAAAGGTCTGCTGCAAGACGCCGAACGGTTATTTCAGCTGGACCGCGGCACAGTGCAAAAAGGCGCGCGGAACGGTAGTGAACGCCCGCTATTGCCGCGAGCAAACCAAGCGGGTCTGCTGCGAAACCGCCAACGGCTATACGTGGCTTCCGGCGAACCGGTGCCGCCCGCCTGCGGGCTCGCCGGTGAACCCGCGCCACTGCCGGCAGGTCACTCAGAAGGTTTGCTGCAAGTACACCAAGGATGACGGCACCGTGTCCTATGGCTTCTTCGATCCGAAGAAGTGCAAGTCCCTGAAGGGCACGAAGGTCAACGGCAGATATTGCCTTAAGGCGACCGACCGTCTGAAACTGCGCCGGAACTGACCCGGGCGTACCGGAAACAATGCGGCCGCCGGAGCATTCCGGCGGCCGTTCTTCATCGTCACAATTTCAGCCCCCGCAGCCGCAGGGCATTGGTGATCACCGAAACCGAACTCAGGCTCATGGCGGCCGCGGCGATGATGGGGCTGAGCAGGATTCCGAACACGGGATAAAGCACGCCCGCCGCGATGGGCACGCCCGAGGCGTTATAGACGAAGGCGAAGAAGAGGTTCTGCCGGATATTGCGCATGACGGCCCGGCTTAACCGCCGCGCCTTGACCACGCCGCGCAGATCGCCCTTCACGAGAGTCACGCCCGCGCTTTCGATGGCGATGTCGGAACCCGAACCCATGGCGATGCCTACATCGGCGGCGGCGAGCGCCGGGGCATCATTGATGCCGTCCCCCGCCATCGCCACGGACCGCCCCTCGCCCTTGAACCGGGCCACGGCCTCCGCCTTGTGCTGGGGCAGCACCTCGGCTTCCACCTCGTCGATGTTCAGGGCGCGGGCCACGGCCTCCGCCGTCGCCCCCGTGTCGCCGGTGAGCATGACCAGCCGCAGACCCTGTTCCTTCAGCGCGGCGATGGCCTCCTTCGTCGTGGACTTGATGGGATCGGTGACGCTGAGAAGTCCCGCCGCTTCTCCGCCTGCAGCCAGATACATCACCGTTGCGCCTTCCGACTGGAGCCGTTGCGCCTCATCGCGCAGGGCGCCGATGTCCACATTCTGCGCCTCCATCAGGCGGCGGTTGCCCAGCGCAACGGGCTTCCCGCCGACCCGGCCCGTGACACCCTGCCCCGTGACCGCCTCGAATTCTTCCGCGTCGGCCAGTTCCAGCGCCTCTTCGCGCGCCGCCTCCACGATCGCCGCCGCCAGCGGGTGTTCGCTGCCCCGCTCCAGCGCGGCCGCAAGGCGCAGCACCTCGCTGCGCTCCTGCCCCGGTGCGGGCGCCACGGAGGTGAGGCGCGGCCGGCCCTCGGTCAGCGTGCCCGTCTTGTCGACGATCAGCGTGTCCACCTTTTCCATTCGTTCGAGGGCTTCGGCATTGCGCACCAGGACGCCCTCGCCTGCGCCGCGCCCCACGCCCACCATGATCGACATGGGCGTGGCGAGGCCCAGCGCGCAGGGACAGGCGATGATCAGCACCGAGACGGCGATCACGATTGCATAGGCAAATGCGGGCGCCGGCCCGGCGATGGCCCAGACGATGGCCGCGATCACGGCGACGGCGATCACGGCGGGCACGAAATAGCCCGCCACCTTGTCGGCGAGGCTCTGGATGGGCGCGCGGCTGCGCTGGGCCTCGGCCACCATGGCGACGATGCGCGCCAGCATGGTTTCCGAGCCCACCCTGGTGGCGCGCATGACGAAGCTGCCCGAACCGTTCAGCGTGCCGCCGGTAACGGGATCGCCGTCCCCCTTTTCTGCGGGCACGGGCTCGCCGGTGATCATGGATTCGTCAACCGCGCTGCGTCCCTGTTCGATTTCTCCATCCACCGGGATCTTCTCGCCCGGGCGCACGCGCAGCCGGTCGCCCGTTTCGATGACGCCGATTTCGACGTCCTCTTCCGTGCCGTCGTCCCGGATTCGCCGCGCCTTCTTGGGGGCGAGGTCCAGGAGCGCGCGCACGGCCGCCCCGGTCTGCTCCCGCGCCCGCAGTTCCAGCACCTGGCCCAGCAGCACCAGCACGGTGATCACCGCCGCCGCCTCGAAATAGACGGCCACGGTTCCCTCCGGCCCCCGGAAGCCCGCCGGGAACAGGCCCGGCGCCAGCACGGCGGCGAGGCTGTAGAAATAGGCCGCGCCGACGCCCATGGCGATCAGGGTGAACATGTTCAGACTGCGGGCCTGCAGGGATTTCCATCCGCGCACGAAGAAGGGCCAGCCCGCCCACAGGACGACGGGGGTCGCCAGCCCGAGCTGAACCCAGTTCAGAATGCGCGGCGGAATAAGGGCGTGGACATCGACGCCCGGCACATGGGCGCCCATCTCGAGCACGAGGAGGGGTACGGCGAACAGCGCGCCCCACCAGAAGCGCCGCCGCATGTCCAGATATTCCGGGTTCGGCCCCTGATCCGCCACGGGCTCCATGGGCTCCAGCGCCATGCCGCAGATGGGGCAGTCGCCCGGCCCCTCCTGCACGATCTCCGGGTGCATGGGGCAGGTATATTTGACGCCGGGCGCGGCGGCTTTTGCCTCGGGCCGTTCGCCCCGCGCGTAGGCTTGCGGATCGGCCTCGAATTTCTCCCGGCAGCGTGCGCTGCAGAAGTGGAAGGTTTCGCCCTTGTGGCTGGCCTTGTGCGGCGTGTCGTCCGGATCGACCTTCATGCCGCAGACGGGATCGGTGACGCGCGCCGCAGCCTCGCCGCGAACGGTCCGTTCAGGTGCGTGTGTGCGGGCCACGGGGCTCTCCTTCTTCCGGTTCCGCGCCGGCGGCGAGGCCGTCGAGTATGGGGCAGTCCGGCCGGTCCGTGCCGTGACATTTGTCGGCAAGTTCGGCGAGCGCGGTGCGCATGGAAATCAGTTCGGCGATCTTGCGGTCGATCCGGGCAAGCTTGCGCTGCGCGACGGCCTTGACGTCGGCGGCGGCGCGGCCGGGATCAAGATAAAGCGACACCAGTTCCCGGCATTCGGCGACGGTAAAGCCGAGGCCGCGCGCCGCATGGATGAAGCGCAAAAGATGCACGTCGCGCCCCGAATAGGCGCGATAGCCCGCGCCGTTGCGCGCGGGCGCGGGGATCAGCCTGACGTCCTCGTAATAGCGGATGGTCTTGGGCGGCAGGCCCGAACGCGCCGCCGCTTCGCCGATGTTCATGGGCCTGGTTCCTTCATTCCGGCGAAGCCCGTGCGCCCCGCCAATGAGGCATATGAGGGTTCCAGTTACTGGAAGGTCAAGGGGGAACAGATGTCAGAGGTCAGAGGTCAGAAGCCAGAATGGCACGAGCGGGAAGGCTTACCGCACGCTCCGGCTTCAGAGCAGGCGGGGATCAGTCCCCTCCACCACAATAGCTGGCTGCGTGGGCGTCCGCGATCGGACAAGCCTGCTCCGCTGATCACCACTTCCGTTGCCGGGAAAAATTTCGCAGCGTCTCCCGTGCTTCCCGGTGTTCGGGGAGCGCGGGCGGGCGCCGCCGTTGCTGTTTTCCCGTATTCAGTAACCCGGGCGTCCCCGGAACGCCCCAGAGGATTACAAGAACAACGCCTTGGCCCCCGATCACCAGCACAAAGGGGATCAGCCAGTCCCAAAAGCTGTCCAGGATAACGGCTTTTTGCGGGGCGCCGGTCACATATCTGACCTCGACTTGATCCCCCACCGCGTAACGCCGGTCGTCATATTCTGTCCGGAAAGTAATAACGCGGCCCTGCCGGGTGCGGAATTTTACCGACACATCCCAGTCGTACCTGTCGTACAGTCTGTGGCGACCGGTAAAATAATTACGTTCCTTAGTCACTCCGACTACCGTGCCCGTGGCCGAATCGCCCTTTAGCCACAAGTCGAGCTCGTAAATGATCAGCTTCCCACCCCACACGATCATGGCGAAACCCAGCACGAGAACCGCAATGGCGCCGATGGTGGATTGCGACTCTTTCATATCCCCACTCCCCTCCGGCTGCAAATCCGCCCGCCACCCGCTTGAGTGAGCGCACACAGATCACGGACGGATACAACCGGAGCACGAGTGTACAATTTCCGGCCCGAATCGGGAATGGACGCCGCGCTCACGAAACCGTGTGCAGCCGGTGTGGCCCCAATTCCCTTCCCGCCCTGGCTTCTGTCCGGCGCCCCGGAGGCAAGACGCATGAGGGTGACAA
>JBKHIN010000350.1:0-3633 GCA_046538635.1 Alphaproteobacteria bacterium | reverse complement strand
GGAAAGAGCGGGACCGGAAATATCGAGTGGATTCCTATTCAAATCACCCCAAGCTAATCCAGCGCCTTGACGATGTCTTCCACCATCTTCTTGGCGTCGCCGAACAGCATCATCGTATTGTCCCGGAAGAACAACTCATTCTGCACGCCCGCATAGCCCGTGCCCAGGCTGCGCTTGACGAACAGCACCGTCTTGGCGCGCTCCACGTCCAGGACCGGCATGCCGTAAATGGCGCTCTGCTTGTCCGTCTTGGCGGCGGGATTGGTGACGTCATTGGCGCCGATGACGAAGGCGACGTCGGCCTGGGAGAAGGCGTTGTTGATGTCCTCCAGCTCGAACACCTCGTCATAGGGCACCTGGGCCTCGGCCAGCAGCACGTTCATGTGGCCCGGCATGCGGCCTGCGACCGGATGGATGGCGTAGGAAATGTCCACGCCTTCCTCCTTGAGGAATTCCGCCATTTCCTTCACCGCATGCTGGGCCTGCGCCACCGCCATGCCGTAGCCCGGCACGATGATGACCTTGGAGGCGTTCTTCATCATGAAAGCCGCGTCGTCGGCCGAACCCTGCTTCACGGGCCGCGTTTCCTCCGCCCCCTTCACCAGGCCGCCGTCGCCGCCGAAGCCGCCCAGAATGACGCTGATGAAGGAGCGGTTCATGCCCTTGCACATGATGTAGGAGAGGATGGCGCCCGAGGAGCCCACCAGCGCGCCGGTGATGATGAGCGCGCTGTTCTCCAGCGTGAAGCCGATGCCCGCCGCGGCCCAGCCCGAATAGGAGTTGAGCATCGAGACCACGACCGGCATATCCGCGCCGCCGATGGGAATGATGATCAGCACGCCAATGATAAAACTCAGCAGCGTGACGAGCAGGAACGCCTCCATGCTGGGCGCACCGGGCTCCAGGCATACATAGACTACGCCGCCGATAATGGTCAGCGCTATCGCCAGATTGATGAGATGGCGGGCGGGCAGCAGAATGGGCGCGCCCGACATGCGCCCGTCCAGCTTCAGAAAGGCGATCACCGACCCGGAGAAGGTGATGGCGCCGATGGCGACGCCGATGGACATTTCAATCAGGGTCGAGACCTTGATGCCCGTGCCCTCGGCGACGCCGAACGCGTCCGGCGTCATGAAGGCCGCCCAGGCCACCAGAACCGCCGCCATGCCCACGAGACTGTGGAAGGCCGCCACGAGCTGGGGCATGGCCGTCATGGCGATGCGGCGCGCGATCGTCGCGCCGATGCCGCCGCCGATGGCGACGCCCACGGCGATCAGCCCCCAGGTCTGAAGATTGGGGACTTCCGCCAGCGCCAGCGTCACGCCGATGGCGAGCGCCATGCCCGTCATGCCGAAGATATTGCCCCGGCGCGCCGTCACCGGAGAGGACAGCCCCCTGAGCGCCAGGATGAAGAGGATGGCGGCAATCAGATAGAGAACCGCGGCGAGATTGGCCGACATGACTGCCCCCTATTTCTCTTTCTTGCGGTACATGGACAGCATGCGCTGGGTGACGAGAAAGCCGCCGAAAATATTGACCGAGGCCAGCACCACGGCGATGAAGCCCAGGATCTTCGAGGTCACCGTCGCGCCCGCCCAGTCCGGCGCCTCCACGGCCACGGCGATCAGGGCGCCGACAATGATCACGGAGGAAATGGCGTTGGTCACCGACATCAGCGGCGTATGCAGGGCGGGTGTTACGCTCCAGACGACATAATAGCCGACGAAAATCGCCAGTACAAAGATCGTCAGCCGGAAGATGAAAGGGTCGATGCCCGATGCCGCCCCTGCGGCTGCGGCGGCCGTCCCCGCGGCGCCGGCGGCTGCGATGGTCATGGTCATGAGGAGGCCTCCGAGGCGGTGGTGGATGAGGATTCGGATTCAGCAGCGGGCGGCGGCTCGATGGGCGTACCGCCGAAATCGGGATGCACCGCCTGCCCCTCGCGGGCGAGGCAGGTGCTGGTCAGGATTTCGTCTTCCCAGTCGAAGCGGAGGGTCTTGCTTTCCTCGTCGATCAGGGGTTTGAGGAAATTGAACAGGTTGCGCGCATAGAGCCTGGAGGAATCGGCGGCCAGCCGGCCCGGCATGTTTTTGTGGCCGATGATGGTGACGCCGTGCGCCTCGGTCACCTCGCCCGGTTTGGAGAGCGCGCAATTGCCGCCCTGCTCCACCGCCATATCGACGATCACCGAGCCCGGCCGCATGGCCTTGACCATCTCCTCGGTGACGAGCACGGGCGCCTTGCGGCCCGGGATCAGCGCCGTGGTGATGACGATGTCCTGTTTGGGCACCGTCTCGGCGATCAGTTCCGCCTGTTGGCGCTTGTAGTCCTCGCTCATTTCGCGGGCATAGCCGCCCTCCGTCTCGGCGGCCCTGGTTTCCTCCGTCTCCACCATGACGAAGCTGGCGCCCAGGCTGTGCACCTGCTCCTTGGCCGCCGGGCGCACGTCGGTGGCGCTCACCCGCGCGCCCAGGCGCTTGGCCGTGGCGATGGCCTGGAGCCCCGCGACGCCCGCGCCCATCACGAAGACCCGCGCCGGCGCGATGGTGCCCGCCGCCGTCATCATCTGCGGCAGCGCCTGGCCGTAGGTGGCGGCGGCGTCGATCACCGCCTTGTAGCCCGCCAGATTGGACTGGGAGGAGAGCACGTCCATGGTCTGCGCGCGGGTGATGCGCGGCAGGAGTTCCATGGTGAAGGCCGTAACTTTCTGATCGGCGTAGGCTTTCGGGCCTTGCGAATCGTTATGGGGATCGAGCAGGCCGATCAGGACCGCGCCCTCAGGCATGAGCTTGAGTTCGTCTTCCGCCGGGCGGCGCACCTTGAGGACCACGTCCGCGCCCTCGAGCGTTTCGGCAGGCGAATCGGCCAGCGCCGCGCCCGCCTCCTCATAGTGCGCATCCGGAATATGGGCGCCCTCGCCGATGCCGCGCTGGACGGTTACGGAGAGGTCCAGATCCCGCAGCTTTTTCACCACCTCGGGCGAAATAGCCGCGCGGGTCTCGCCATCACGATGTTCCTTCAGGGCAGCAATCTTCATGCGGCCGTCTCCAGGTAATGGAAGGGATTACGTGCGACGGGCCGCCCGCGCTTTCAGCGAAGCAGATAAGCCACCGCGGCGACCAGAAGGCTGAGCACGATGAAGGGCGGAAGAACGGGCAGGTTCAAGCCGAACACCGCGACCAGCATGCCCACGATCCACAAGGTCGCCAAACTCGCCCACTTGGTCAGATTGATGAAGAACGACCAGGTTCTTCCGTGCTCCGTGCCCGCCAGTTCATTGTTTTCCGGTTCTTCTGCCATGACCCCTCGGATCCCTGCACTCTTGTGGGGCGGACTATATCAAAGCCGCCTGCCCCCGCAAGCGCCCGGCGCGCGCGTTCCGGGCAGAAAACGCCGGTTAACGCTGCCTTAAGGCCTTCCGGGCATGAACGGGCCGTCAGCCTTCGACAACAGAACGCGAAAACAGGTGCGTTTCATCGGCCCGGCGCAGCCTGCAAGTCCCGTGCGCTCTGCTTTGGCCGGAGAGGCCCGTCGCAGAGCGGTGTGCCCATGTTTGTCGGATACGCCCCGTAGCGTAGAGAGCAGCCCGCGTACCGGGCCGCTCATCCGGCGCCGGGCACGCCGGGCGCGGCG
>JBKHIN010000086.1:0-9473 GCA_046538635.1 Alphaproteobacteria bacterium | reverse complement strand
AACGCGCGCGGATAAATCACCCGCCCGGCCTTTCCGGCCAGCGTTCCGGGCTTCAGTTCCAGCGCCATGAAGTAGTCCTTCGGATAGTCCGTTTCGAAGGGCGCCGCCGCGTCCGGCGAGAAGCCGAAACGCGTGTAATAGGCAGGCTCGCCAAGAACAAATACCGCTTCATAGCCGGCCGCTGCCGCCCGGGACAGCGCCTCACGGATGAGGGCCGAGCCCACGCCCGCCCCCTGAAGTCCCGGCGCCACGGAAACAGGCGCGAGGGCGAGACACCGCTCCGGCGAGGCCAGACGGGACAGCAGCACATGTCCCGCGATCCGCCCCTCCGTTTCCGCCACGAGTGAGACCACCACATCGCCGCCTGCATGCAGCGCGTCGATCAGATATGCCTCTTCCCTGGTCCCGAAGGCCGCTTCCGTCACGGCGCGGATCACCGGCCGGTCGCCCGGCTCCTCGGCGCGGAGGATTATGCCCGTGCGCCCCCTCAATAGATGTCGTCCCGATGGCCGCGCGAGAGGATATTGGCGGACAGGATGGCCAGAACGGTCAGCACGCCCGCGGCGATATAGGCGTAATCCAGAAAGGCGATGCGCCCCGGCAGATCATAATCGCGCATGAAGGTCATCAGGCCGGAGTTCCCGGCGACGCGCAGCTTCGCGATCTCGTCGAGCAGCACCTGTTGATAGGCGTAGCCGTCCACCACCGCGCGGTAGTTCACGATCAGAAAACTCAGATAGCCGATGATCGCGATCCCCCGCTCCGTAATGCTGATTTCGCGGTTGATGAGAATGATGCCGCCCACGATGGCCAGGTGGACGGCGATGAAAATGTTCCAGAGGAAGTCGATGCGTTCATATCCCTGGGCCAGAATGTCCAGATACTCGTAAAGCGACATGATACCCCCCTTCCTGCGCGGCCCGCCCCGGTTGCGGCCTCGCGCGAACCTGATAGCTTGTGCGCGGCGCCGCCGGCCCGCAGCGGGCGCTATTAGAACGCGCGGCAGGGCAAGCGGGCAAGAAGCCCTTGCATCTGAGGACCGGCTCAGGCGTTTTTGGTTTGCCAATTGCGCGAAGGCTTGCCCCGGCGGGCAGCGTTCACAGGCCGGTTTTGAAACTTTGAAGAAGGCGGACCGATGAGACAGGTTGACGAACTGATTTCCGACACGCTCAAGC
Source organism: Alphaproteobacteria bacterium (assembly GCA_046538635.1). Taxonomy (GTDB): domain Bacteria; phylum Pseudomonadota; class Alphaproteobacteria; order JAJFIK01; family JAJFIK01; genus JBKHIN01. Next base: position 8,298 of record JBKHIN010000086.1, on the reverse strand, counting down.
GCGTGAAACCCTCCGCGACCATCGCCATTTCCGACAAGGCGCGGCAGTTGCGCGCCGAGGGCCGCGAGGTGATCGCGCTCAGTGCGGGCGAACCGGATTTCGACACGCCGGACAATATCAAGAAGGCCGCCATCGAGGCGATCCAGCGCGGCGAAACCAAATATACCGCCGTGGACGGCATTCCCGAGCTGAAGGAAGCCGTGGCCGCCAAGTTCAAACGGGACAACGGGCTCGACTACACGACGGATCAGATCTCGGTCGCGCCGGGCGGCAAGCCCATCATTTTCAACGCCATGATGGCCACCCTCAATCCGGGCGACGAGGTGGTGATCCCCGCGCCCTACTGGGTTTCCTATCCGGACATCGTGCTGCTGGCGGGCGGCACGCCGGTGGTCGTGGAAACCCGGGCCACGGACGGTTTCAAGCTGCGGCCCGAAGCGCTGGACGAGGCCATTACGCCGCGCACCAAATGGGTGATCCTCAATTCGCCCTCCAATCCCACCGGCGCGGCCTATGACGAGGCCGACATGAAGGCGGTCACGGACGTGCTGATGCGCCACCCGCATGTGATGGTGTTCACCGACGATATCTATGAAAAAATCGTTTACGACGGTTTCCGCTTCGTCACCCCCGCCCAGGTGGAGCCCGGCCTGTTCGACCGTACGCTGACCATGAACGGCGCGTCCAAGGCCTTTGCCATGACGGGCTGGCGCATCGGTTTCGCGGGCGGTCCGCAGCCGCTCATCAAGGCGATGGCGAAACTGCAGTCGCAATCCACCTCCAACCCCACCTCGATCAGCCAGTGGGCCGTGGTCGAAGGCCTCAACGGCCCGCAGGATTTTTTGACCGAGCGCAATGCGGCCTTCAAGGAACGGCGCGATATGGTGGTCGCCATGCTGAACGAGGCGGAAGGGATCGAGTGCGCAACGCCGGAAGGCGCGTTCTATGTCTATCCCTCCTGTGCCGGCGTGATGGGCCTCAGGACCGCGGACGGCAAGGTTCTGGAAACGGACGAGGATTTCGCCACGGCGCTTCTGGAGGCGGAAGGCGTGGCCGTGGTGCACGGCGAGGCGTTCGGCCTGTCACCCTTCTTCCGGATCTCCTACGCCACTTCGAAGGAGGCGCTGAAGGAAGCCTGCACACGCATCCAGCGGTTCACGGCGGGTCTCTCCTGACGGGTGGCGGCGCACCACCCTTGAGAGCGGAGGGGCGCGCCCTACTTCTAAGCAAGACCGAAAGTGCCGCGCCCCAGGGGCGGTGCCGGCACGGGCCTTCCGAAGAAAGGAGATTCGTCATGGAAATCGACATTGGCATTCCGGCCGAACAGCGCGCGGAAATCGCACGGGGCCTGTCACGGCTGCTGGCCGATACCTACACGCTGTATCTCAAGACACATAACTATCACTGGAACGTGACGGGACCTCAGTTCAATTCCCTCCATAATATGTTCGAGGAACAATACCGGGAGATGTGGGAAGCGCTCGATACGATCGCCGAACGCATCCGGGCGCTGGGTGTTCACGCCCCCGGCAGCTACCGCAAGTTCGCCGAGCTGACGACCATCGAGGAGGAAGAAGGCGTTCCGAATGCGGATGATATGCTCCGCAATCTCGTCAGGGGCCATGAGGCGGTGGTCCGCACGGCGCGCGAGGTGAGCGAAGTCGCCGACGATGCCGACGACGAGGCCAGCGAGGATCTTCTGATCCAGCGCATGCGGACACACGAAAAGACGGCGTGGATGCTGCGGAGCATGCTGCCCCAGAACTGAGGCAGGGCGCGGGCCGCCCTCCCGCCCGCCTCCCGGGGTAGCGGAGAGCGGCCTTTCGCTTCGTTGCGAAGACGCAGGAAGTGAAGCCATCCGTGTGGAGAGTTCCCCTTGGGGGGAAGCGTCCGCGGCGGCCGGAGGAGGTTAAACGCCGCGGGCTGCGGTTCGACTCGGGAGGAGTGTCATGCTCATCAAACGGCCGCGGGGCTGGGAAATCGCCGAACCTCTGGCAACGCCGGAATCCGTCTACTGGAACCGGCGGCGCTTCATGACCGGGGTGGCGGCCACGGGCCTGGCGTGGCTCACGGCCTGCGACGGCAACACGGCGGACAGCCCCAAAGAGGCGGGCGGAAGCGGATCCTCCGCCGCCGCGGGAAAACCGCAGGGCGCGGAGCTTTACCCGTTCGAGCGCAACAGCGAATATACGGTCAGCCGTTCCGTTACGGACGAAGCCATCACCTCTACCTATAATAACTTCTACGAATTCGGCTCCCACAAGAAGATCTTCAAGCAGGCCCAAAAGCTCCAGACCAGCCCGTGGGATGTGCGCATCGACGGTCTGGTGGAAAAGCCGTTCACCATCTCCGTGGACGACCTGATGCGCAAGATGCCGCTGGAGGAGCGTGTCTACCGTCTGCGCTGCGTGGAGGCATGGTCCATCGTCGTCCCGTGGTCGGGGTTCCCGATGCGTGCGCTTGTGGACATGGCGAAGCCCCTGTCCTCGGCGAAATATGTACGTATGGAAACCTTCATGAAGCCGGATGTGGCGCGCGGCCAGCGTTCGGGCTGGTATCCCTGGCCCTACACGGAAGGACTGACGATAGCCGAGGCCTCGAACGAGCTGGCCTTTCTGGTCACCGGCGTCTATGGCAAGCCGGCCAGGCCGCAATTCGGCGCGCCCCTGCGTCTCGCCGTGCCGTGGAAGTACGGCTTCAAGTCGATCAAGTCCATCGTCCGTTTCGAGTTCACGGACAAGCGCCCGAAAACCTTCTGGGAAGAGGTGCAGGGCAACGAGTATGGCTTCTGGGCCAATGTGAACCCGAAAGTGCCCCATCCGCGCTGGTCTCAGGCGACCGAGAAGGTGATCGGTACGGATGAACGCGTGCCTACGGAACTGTTCAACGGGTACGGAGAATTCGTGGCCGATATCTACAGGGGCATGGACGGCGAAAGGCTGTGGCGGTGATGCCGCCCGCCCTCGTGATTTTCGATTGCGACGGGGTTCTCGTCGATACGGAACCGGTTTCCAACGCCATGCTGGCGGAGGCCCTGGTGCCTCTGGGCCTCAGCCTTTCGGTTTCCGAAACAAGGCGCGCCTTTGTCGGCCTGTCCTGGCCCGACGTGGCGGCAGAGATCGAGACCATGACCGGCGCGCCCCTTCCGGAAGGCTGGCTTGAGCAGGTAATCGAGCGCGAGCATGAGGCGTTCCGGCGGGAGCTGAACCCGGTGCCCGGCGTGCGCGGCGTTCTGGAGATGCTGGCGGAGGAGGGGCGGCCCTGTTGCGTGGCCTCTTCGGGCAGCATCGAAAAAATGCATCTTACGCTGGGAACGACGGGGCTCCTGCCGCTGGTGCATGACGTGCTGTTCAGCGCGCATATGGTGGAGCGCGGCAAGCCGTATCCGGACCTTTTCCTCCACGCCGCCGGGGGCATGGGCCATGCGCCCGAAACCTGCACGGTGATCGAGGACAGCGTGCCGGGCGTTACGGCGGCGGCCGCGGCGGGCATGCGCGCGCTTGCCTATGCGGGCGATCCGGAAACGGACGGTGACGCCCTGCGCGCCGCGGGCGGGGAGGTGTTTGCGTCCATGGCGGAACTGCCGGGCCTGCTGGGGGTGCGGACCTAGCCCGCAGCGCGACCCGAACAAGTTGTGCACCGGGCAGTTTGAGCCCGGGCAATCAGGGCCACCTCACCTCAGGAGGCAGGGACATCAGGATGGCCTCGGTGTTGCCACCGGTCTGCAGGCCGAATTTGGTGCCCCGGTCATAGAGCAGGTTGAACTCCACATAGCGGCCCCGGCGGACAAGCTGCTCGCGCCGTTCGGGCTGCGACCAGTCCTCGCCCAGGCGGCGGCGCACCAGTTTCGGATAGATGTCGAGGAAGGCCCTGCCCACGTCGCGGGTGAAGGCGAAGTCGGAGTCCCAGTTCCCGCTGTCCAGATAGTCGTAGAAAATGCCGCCCACACCGCGCGGCTCCTGCCGGTGGGGCAGCCAGAAATATTCGTCGCACCACTTCTTGAAGCGCTCGTAGTAATCGGAGCCGTGCCGATCGCAGGCGGCCTTGAGCGCGGCGTGGAAATCGCGCGCGTCTTCGTGATCCTCCCGGCGGCGCTCCTCCAGCATGGGCGTCAGGTCGGCGCCGCCGCCGAACCAGCTTTTCGCGGTGACGATGTGGCGCGTGTTCATGTGCACGGCGGGCACGCGGGGCGAACGCATATGGGCCACCAGCGAAATGCCGCTGGCCCAGAAGGACGGGTCCTCCTCCGCACCGGGGATTTGCCTGGCGAATTCCGGGCTGAAACGCCCATGCACCGTGGAGACGTTGACGCCCACCTTCTCGAAAACCCGGCCCCGCATCACCGACATGACGCCGCCGCCTGCGTCCGTTCCGTCATCGGAGGGCCGCTTCCATTCTGTGCGCTCGAAGCGGCCGGGCGGCATGTCGTCATGGGGCAGGCCGTCGGGCAGTTCGGTTTCCAGCTTCTCGAATTCGGCGCAGATGCGCTCGCGCAGATCCTCGAACCATTTGCGCGCCTTCATGCGGTGATCCGGCGTGCGGCCGCCCGGCTCTCCAAGGCGGGTGTCGGTCATGGTCTCTCCCCGGTCGTTGCGGCGGCCTCCGCCGGAAAGCCGCCCGTCTGTCGAAGCGCCTCGCCCAGTACCATAGAAGCGGCGACGGCGACATTCAGTGAACGCAAGCCCGGACGAAGAGGGATGCGCACGCGCGAATCGGCCGCATCGTGGACGAAAGGCGGCGCGCCCGCGCTCTCCGAACCGAGCAACAGCGTGTCTCCCGGCCCGTAACGTTCCTCCGTATAGTGCCGGCGGGCCTGCGTCGTCAGTAAAACGAGACGGCCCGCCCTGCGTTCGGGCGCCTCCAAAAAGGCGGACCATGAGCGGTGGTGGCGGATGTCCGCAGCGTCCGCATAGTCCAGCGCCGCGCGCTTCAGCGCCTTGTCCGAAACGGGAAATCCGCATGGGCCGATAATGTCCACGGCCGCGCCCAGGCACGCCCCGAGCCGGATCAGCGTGCCGGTGTTCTGCGGGATGTCGGGTTGGTAGAGGGCGAGGCGCATTTCAGATGCCCAGATGCCAGATGCCAGAAGTCAGATGTGCAGATGCGAGAAGCCGGGGCCGGATGTTAAATGCTTCGGGCGGGACTGGACATGTTGAATCGCACCGCGAGCAGCGCAATCCGAATTCCCGCCCGGTCCCGATCTCTGACCTCCACTCTCTGACATCTGACCTCTGGCATCTGGCATCTGATCCGCGGCATCGTGCCACGCGCGCGCGAAACGGGCGTTGCATATGTTCTGCCCCAGCGCGGCCGGGGGCGCGCCGCGTGCGCCGGCCTTGCCGTTCCGGGCCGAGTCACGCTAGAAGCCCTCCGGCCCGAGGGGGAATCTGCGGTATTTAACGGACAGGGAGTTGCAGCGGTGAGCGTGGCCGACGAGGCGCAGGATCGACCGACGCGCCGGGACTTTCTCTACATCGCAACGGGCGCCGTGGGCGCGATCGGCGCGGCCCATCTGGCCTGGCCGTTGATCGACCAGATGAACCCGGCCGCCAATGTGCGCGCGCTGGCGAAAATCGAGGTGGACCTGTCGCCCATCGCCGTGGGCCAGCAGGTCAAGTATCTGTGGCAGGGCAAGCCGGTCTTCGTGCGCCGCCGCACCCAGGAAGAAATCGAATCGGCGCGCGCGGCGGAACTGGAGGAACTGCCCGATCCCCAGCCCGACGACCAGCGCGCGGCCCATGAGGAGGCCAACGGCAGGACGGCGCCCGAGTGGCTGGTGATGGTGGGCGTGTGCACCCATCTGGGCTGCATTCCACTGGGCGATGCGGGCGACTACGGCGGATGGTTCTGCCCCTGCCACGGCTCGCACTACGACACGTCGGGCCGTGTCCGCAAAGGTCCGGCGCCCAAGAACCTGGCCGTGCCGCCCTACAAGTTCATCGACGAGCAGCGCATTTTGATCGGGTGACGGACATGGCTCATCAGTCCACCTATGTTCCGCAAACGGGCTTCACCAGATGGCTCGATTCGCGCCTGCCCGTGGTGCGGTTCGCGCGCGATTCGCTGATCGACTATCCAACACCGAAGAACCTGAATTACTGGTACACGTTCGGCGGCATACTGACCTTCGCCCTGATCATCCAGATCCTCACCGGCGTCGTCCTCGCCATGCATTACAACGCGACCGCGGAGGGCGCGTTCGCAAGCATCCAGCACATCATGCGCGACGTGAACTATGGCTGGCTGCTGCGCTTCATGCATGCGACCGGGGCGTCGATGTTCTTCCTGGCGGTCTATCTGCACATTTTCCGCGGCCTCTATTACGGCTCCTACAAGCCGCCGCGCGAGGTGCTGTGGATGCTGGGCGTGCTCATCCTGCTCCTGATGATGGCGACCGCCTTCATGGGCTATGTGCTGCCCTGGGGGCAGATGAGCTTCTGGGCGGCGACCGTGATCACCAACTTGTTCTCCGCCATTCCGGTCGTGGGCGAGGGCATCGTGCAGTGGCTGTGGGGCGGCTTTTCCGTCGACGAACCGACCCTCACCCGGTTCTACAGCCTGCACTATCTGCTGCCCTTCGTGCTGCTGGGCGTGGTCATGCTGCATATCTGGGCGCTGCACGTTCCGGGCAACAACAATCCGCTGGGCATTGATCCCAAGAGCGGCAAGGACATGGTGCCCTTCCATCCCTATTACACGACGAAGGACGCCTTCGCGCTGGTGGTCTTCCTGCTGCTCTTCGGCTGGTTCGTCTTCTTTCAGCCCAATGCCCTGGGCCACCCGGACAACTACATCCCGGCCGACCCGCTGGTGACGCCGTCGCACATCGTGCCGGAATGGTATTTCCTGCCCTTCTACGCCATTCTGCGCTCGATCCCCGACAAGCTGGGCGGCGTGGTGGCGATGTTCGGCGCGGTGCTGATCCTGTTCGCCGTGCCCTGGCTGGACCGGGCGAAAGTGCGCTCCATGCGCTTCCGGCCGCTCTTGCGGCTGTTCTTCATCCTGTTCGTGGCGGCGTGCCTGGTGCTGGGCTATGTGGGCGCGCAACTGCCGACGGAGCCCTACATCACCATGGGCCGCATCGCGACCGCCTATTATTTCGGCTATTTCCTGGTGGTCCTGCCGCTGTTCAGCCTCAACGAGAAACCGCGCGTACTGCCCGAAAGCATCCACAAGGCCGTGCTGGCTAGAGCCGAGCCCGAGGACAGCGGGCTGAAGCCTGCTGCTGCCGGGGCGGACGTTCCGGACAGGGGAGCGTAACATGAATCCGGTATCCCTTTTCCGAGTGCTGATCATTGCCGCCGCCGCTGCGGCGCTGCCGTCGGCCGCCGGGGCGGCGGGCGACGCGAAGCATCCGCATCCGCCCGTGATCGAGAAGGACGGCGAGGTGGTGCAGCGCGGCTGGACCTTCACCGGCGTGACCGGCCATTTCGACAAGCAGACGCTACAGCGGGGCTTCAAGGTCTATCGCGAGGTCTGCGCGGCGTGTCACAGCCTCGATTACATGGCGTTCCGCAGCCTGGCCCGGCCGGGCGGCCCCTTCGACGTGGAGAAATGTTACGCTCAGGACCCGGCCAATCCGGAACTCAAGACCACCGATCCGGTGCTGAACAAATGCGTCAAGGCCATTGCCGCTGAATTTCAGATACCCGCCGGGCCGGACGAGTTCGGCAGCATGGTGGACGAGCAGGGCAACCCGCTGACAGAGCCGGCCAAGCCTTCGGACAAGATTCCCGGCCCCTACAAGAACGAAAAGGAGGCGGCGGCCGCCAATAACGGCAAGGTGCCGCCCAATCTGAGCCTCATGACCGAGGCGCGCCACAACGGGGCGGACTATCTCTATTCGCTGATCACCGGCTATCCCGACACCCTGCCGCAGGGTCTCAAGCCGCCGGCCGGACTTTATTACAACCCCTATTTTCCGGGTGACGTCAGCGTTGGCTTCGAGGGCGACAAGGAAGACATGCCGCCGGGCGGCTTCATCGCCATGGCGCCGCCGCTGGTGACGGACGGCCAGGTCGTCTATGACGACGGCACCGAGGCGACCATCGAACAGATGGCCTATGACGTGACGACGTTCCTGCAATGGGCGGCAGAGCCCAAGATGGAGGCCCGCAAGGAAACCGGCCTCGCCGTGATGGGCTATCTGGCGGTGCTGGCGATCCTTCTCTACTGGAGCTACCGCCGCGTTTGGCGCAATGTGGAGCATTGAGGGGGATTTATTCGTCTGCCCTTCACCCGCCCGGCTCCGCAGCCTCGCTGCTTCGCCGGCCGACCTCTCCCGGAGAGGAAGGGGCC
>JBKHIN010000085.1:0-9475 GCA_046538635.1 Alphaproteobacteria bacterium | reverse complement strand
CATGGGGCTGGCCGGTTCGGCGTGGGGCGTTTATTCCCTGATGGGCCGGGGCGAGCGCGATCCGGTGGCGGGCACGGCAAGGAATTTCCTGTTCACCGTGCCGCTCGCCCTTGCCCTGTTCCTGGCCGGGCCGTCCTGGGGGGAGGCGCAATGGGCGGGCATTGCGCTTGCCGTCACGTCCGGCGCGCTCACCTCGGGCCTCGGCTATGTGATCTGGTATGCCGCCCTGCCGGGGCTGACGCCCATGTCCGCTTCCGTGGTGCAGCTTTCGGTGCCCGCCGTGGCGGCGGCCGGGGGCATTCTATTCCTGGGAGAACTGCTGACCCTCCGTCTGCTGATCGCCACCGTGCTCATTCTGGGCGGCATCTACGTCACCGTGCGCGCCGCGCGGCGGCGGGCCGCTCAGGCATGAACGCGGCGGGCGGGACTCTCGCCGGCGGCGGCGGCTTCCGGGCGGCGGAGGGGCAGGGTGAACCAGAACAGGCTGCCCTTGCCTTCCGCGCTTTCAACGCCGATCTCCCCGCCCATCAGGCGCACGAGGCGGCTGCTGATGGCCAGGCCCAGCCCGCTGCCGCCATATTTGCGCGCCAGGGAAGCATCCGCCTGCTGAAATTCTCCGAAAATCCGCTCATGCACATCGCGAGGAATGCCGATTCCGGTGTCCTTCACCTCGAAGCGGATCAGGTCCGCATCCGTTCCCGCCGTTCCCGCACGGAAAGCCCGTACGGTGACCGCCCCCTCCCTGGTGAACTTGATCGCATTGCCGGTCAGATTGACGAGAATTTGCCGGATGCGCGGCCCGTCCGCCAGATAGAACTCGGCCAGCCTGCCTTCGGTCCGGCAGGACAGCGCCAGGCCCTTGGCCTCCGCCAGCGGTCGCAGCAGGGAGACGGTCCACTCCAATTCGGCACGGAGGGAAGTCTGCCGCTCCTCGACCGTCACCTGCCCGGCCTCGAGGCGGCTGAACTCCAGAATGTCATTGATCAGGCCGAGCAAATGCTCACCGGCCTGATGAATGTCGCGCGCATATTCGTTCCGCTTTTCCCGGCTCAAATCCATCTGCAAGAGCTGGCTCATGCCCAGGATGGCGTTGAGCGGCGTGCGAAGCTCGTGACTCATGGAGCGCACGAAGCTGGCCTGGCCCTCGCGGGCGGCGTCGGCGGCGGTGGCCTTGCGCCGCGCCCGGCCGCGGGCGAGGGCCATCAGTCTCAGGGATTTTTCCGTCCGCCGCGTCATGGGCCGGAAGATGAACAGCACCGTCCCGCCCAGAAGGAGAAGCGTCAGCAGCCAAAGCACCGTGCCCAGCGAGAGAATCCTTTGAACCGCTCCGTGTTCTTCCTGTTCCAGCAAGTGGTGGATCAACTTATGCGTGTGCATGATGGACCGGCTGCCGGCGTGGTTCAACTTCAGGAGAGGCGGCATGCCGTCTTGCAGATCCTTGCCGCTGGCTTCCGCCACCGCACGCGCATTTTCGAGAAACGCGCCGACCTCCTGATCGAACGGAAACTGCCCGTGATGGTAGATGTCGTTCAGGATCGAGCGCGTTCTCCGGGACAGCATCTCCGGCGGATTGTGCAGACTTAAACTCCGGTGCCGCTCCGCCATGTTCCGGATCGCCGTGCGCAGAGCGTTCCGGTAATATTCCCGCTCCTCCACGTTCTCTTCGTCGGCAAGCGCATTGGCGAGAAAAGGAATGCGCTGGCTGGACACCTGCTGCTCCGCGGCGAGTTCGACGAGACGGATGCCTTCCCGTTCTGTCCGGACGGCGAACCACAGAATGAAATGAGACGCCGTCATGAACAGGGCGATCAACCCGACGGCGATCCAGTACCGCCCCCTGATCTCCCTGGTGACAAGTTCGCTCCAGCTTCGCATGGACATACGCTTTCGCTACCGCCGGCGCAAAGGGCGGGCGAACAGGCATGCGCGGCGCCCGGGCCGCTTCGCGCCCAGCCTGCGTTGTTTCCCACGGGCGGGTTAACTGCCGCTTTCCGCCCCGGCGCGGCGGGCGGGGGAGAGGAAAGACGGGTCCGGGCGCCGTCAGCTCCCCGTGCGGCGCAGTTCCGGCGGCGGCGTCACCCTCAGCGCGGTGATCTGGTTGCGCTGGCGGCGCACGATCTCGAACTTGAAGCCGTAGAAGCTGAACACCTGCCCGGGTTCGGGAATGGTCTGCGCCTCGTGGATGACGAGCCCGGCAATGGTGGTCGCCTCCTCGTCGGGAAGCCTCCAGTCGAAGGCCCGGTTGAGCTCGCGGATGGCCACCGAGCCGTCCACATGGACCACGCCGTTCGCCTGCCGGCGCACGCCGCTCACCGTGATGTCGTGCTCGTCGGTGATTTCGCCCACGATTTCCTCGATAATGTCCTCCAGCGTGATCAGGCCCATGAGTGCGCCATACTCGTCCACCACCAGCGCGAAATGGGTCCGGCGCTGCAGGAAGGCGGAAAGCTGTTTCGCCAGGGCCGTCGTTTCGGGCACGTACCAGGGCGTGGCGATCAGCGCCCCGACATCCAGCGATTCCAGCCTCCAGTTGGAATCCTTCAGCGCCCGGAGCAGGTCCTTCGCGTGCAGAATGCCGACGATGTTCTCCGGATCGTCCCGCCACAGGGGGATGCGGGTGTGCGGCGAATTCAGCACCTGCTCCACGATGGCCTCGTTGGACTGGGCGACGTCCACCATGACCATGTTCTTGCGGTGGACCATGATGTCGCTCACCGTCAGGTCCTTCAGTTCCAGGACGCCGCCCAGCATGTCGCGGTCCCGGCGCACCAGCCCGCCCTCCATGTGGTGCAGGTCGATGGCTTCGGAGAGTTCCTCGTGGGCGGAGAGGACCGTGCGCCCGGCCTCGATATTGGCCCCGAACAGGCGCAGCGTCGCCCGGACGATGGTCTGGACCGCGCTCACCGGCGGTCCGAACAGGCGCACGGTCAGCGCGATCACCGGCGCCACCAGCAGGGCCACGCGCTCGGAGTTGATGATGGCGTAGGTCTTGGGCAGCACCTCGGCGAAAATCAGCACCAGAACCGTCATCACCAGCGTTGCATAGGCCACGCCGATATCGCCGAACAGGCTGAGGAACAGGCTGGCGGCCAGCGTCGAGGCCAGAATGTTCACCAGGTTGTTGCCCAGCAGCACGGCGCCGATCAGCCTCTCGCGGTCCTCGATCAGCCCGCTGACTGTGCGGGCGCTGCCGGAACCCTCCTGGCTGCGGCGGTGGATGCGCGCGCGCGAGACCGCCGTCAGCGCCGTCTCCGAGCCCGAGAACATGGCGGAGAGAAAAAGAAGAACGACGATCGTTCCGATAATCAGCAGACTTTCCATATCCATGGGGTTCGCTCTTCCGGTTCACGGGGCGGCGGCGGACCGGGCGGCGTGCGAGAGCACGGCCTCCACCTCCGAAAGGGGGACGTCCGCCGCGATGAACGCCTCCCCGATGTTCCTGACCAGGATGAAGACGGGCCGGCCGCCGCGCGCCTTCTTGTCCTGGCGCATGTGGTGTAGCAGTTCGCCCGCCGCTACGGGCGCGCCGGGAATATCGGCGAGGCGCGAGGGCAGGCCCGCGCGTTGCAGGTGGGCGCGCAGGGCGGCCGCGGTGCCCGGCGGCGCGTGGCCCAGCCGTTCGGAGAGATCGCACGCCAGCCCCATGCCCGCGGCGACCGCCTCGCCATGGGTCAAACGCTCCGAATATCCCGTCGCCGCCTCCAGCGCGTGCCCGAACGTATGGCCGAGATTGAGCAGCGCCCGCCGGCCCCCCTCCCGTTCGTCGGCGGCGACGATGGCGGCCTTCATCCGGCAGCTTGTTTCCACCGCGTGCGCCGTCGCCGCGGGCTCTCCCTCCAGCACGTCCGCCCCGTGCGCTTCCAGCCAGTCGAAGAACGCCCGGTCCCCCAGCACCGCGTATTTCACCACCTCCGCATAGCCGCTGAGCCGTTCGCGGCGCGGCAGGGTCTTGAGGACCGAAAGGTCGGCGAGCACGAGGGACGGCTGGTGGAAGGCGCCCACCAGGTTCTTGCCTTGCGCGGTGTTGATGCCCGTCTTGCCGCCCACGCTGGAATCGACCTGGGCGAGCAGGGTGGTGGGGATCTGGATGAAGCGGATGCCCCGGCGCAGGATCGCCGCCGCGAAGCCCGTCAGGTCGCCGGTCACCCCGCCGCCGAAGGCGATGATCGTGTCCCGGCGTTCCACGCCGCGCTCGAGCAGTTCACCGCACAGCCGTTCCAGATGGGCGAAGGATTTCGTGGCCTCTCCGGGAGGGAGGATCACGGCCCCGGAACGGACGCCGCCCGCCGCCAGCCCCTCCTGCAGCCGGGACAGGTGCAGGCCCGCGACGTTCTCGTCGGTGACGATGACCGTCCGGGGCCGGGCCAGCAGCGGCGCGGCGCATTCGCCCGCCCGCTCCAGCAGGCCGGAACCGATGACAATGTCGTAGCCGCGGCCTTCGAGCTCCACCCGCAGCCGCCGTCGATCAGGGGAAGTCTCGGTGGAAGACATGGCTTTCAACCGGTCCGTTGCCGGGTCGATGGAAATTGTTCGAGCGCCGTCAGGATGCGCCGGATCACCTCCTCATGGGGTCCCGTGCCGGTTTCCACGGTAATATCCGCCTCCCCGTAGACGGGATAGCGCTCCTCCATCAGCTTCGCCATGATCGCGCGCGGATCGCCGTTCTTGAGAAGGGGGCGGTGACTGCGCCTGAGCACCCGCTCGAGGAGCACGTCCAGATCGGCCTTCAGCCATACCGACAGCGCCCGCTGGCGGATCAGGTTCCGGGTCCGCGGATCGAGGAAGGCGCCGCCGCCCGTGGCGAGAACATGGGGCGGGCCGTTGAGCAGACGCTTGATCACCCGGCGTTCACCGTCACGGAAGTAGGCTTCGCCGAAGTCTTCGAACAGTTCGGCGATGGAGCGTCCGGCCGCCGCCTCGATTTCAGTGTCGGCATCCCGGAAGGGCAGACCCAGCCGTTCGGCCAGGCGCCGCCCCACGGTCGACTTGCCCGCCCCCATGAGGCCGACAAGCACGATGGTCCGCCGCGGACCGGGCGGCGCGCGGCCGCGCTCACGGCTGGCGGTGCCCGTCGGGCCTGTTCCGGAAACCGGTTCCTCCGCTGGCATGGTTTAAAGTGCCCTCTATCCCTTTACAATATCACCGGAAAACGGTGAAAACTGCATCCGTGACGTCCGTGTCGGCGGTGGTTGGGGAGCCCCATTTCGGTCACGGTGCTGTGCGACCAAAAACATCCGGCGGCATTCCCCGATTCCGGCCGCCGCAACAAATGGATACTGGCAAAGCATGAAGGCCATTGTCATTGCCGTTATTATCTTGCTCGCGGTCCTCGGCGGCGGGGCATATCTGCTTTATTACGCCAATTCGCTGGAGCCGCCCCAGCGTCCGGTAACCGAGGTTCTGCCCGATGAGCAGTTTCCGCAGCCGAAATAGGCCGTTCCCGGGCCTGCTGCTGGCCTGCGCACTGGCGCTTCCGGCCCTCCCGGTCCTCCCGGCAACGGGCCAGGAGCCGCAGACGCCGCCCGCGCAGACACCGGCTCCCGCACAGCCGGGAGAGCCGGCGAGCCTCGAAGCCCGCGAACCGGAACAGGAGGAGCCGGACAGGAAGACGCTCAAGTCCCGTCTGGGCAGCCAAGGCGGCGACATCGAGATGAGCGAACTGGGCGGCGCGGGCGCCATCGGCCTGGGCACGCTGACGGGCGAGGACAGCCTGCCGAGGGACGTCTGGGCCGATACCCATATCGATGTGCTGCGCAGCCTGTTGCCGCGCCTGCCCGTGGGCGCGCCCTCGCCTGCGATGAACGATCTGGCGCGCCGCCTCCTGCTCAGCTCGGTGGCCGCGCCCGAGGGGCCGGACGCCGCCGAGGCCTTCGCCTATTTGCGCCTCGAACGCCTGTATGCCGCCGGCCGGGTCGAGGATGCGGTCAGCTTCGGCACGCTGGCCGCCGAAGCCCACGAGGTGGAAGGCATTCTCTCCCTTCTGGCGCGCGCCCAGATGCTGCAGGGCGAGGACGAAGCGGCCTGCCGCACGGCTTCGCGCATGCGCCTGCAGAGCGAGGACCCGTTCTGGACCCGTGTGCGGGCCTTCTGCTACGTGCAGGACAATGCGGCCCCGGCGGCCATTCTCACCGCCAATCTGCTGGAAGAGCAGGACAAGGCGCCGGAGCTTTATCTGAAGCTCATCCGGCGGCTGGCCAACGACACCGCCGACGAGGTTCCGGCGGACGCGTTCCAGGATCATCTTTCGGCGCTGGAAATGGCCATGCTGCGCCAGTCCGGCCTGCTGCCGCCGCCTGCCGTGGTGGAAAACTCCAATCTTGCCGTGATCCGGACCGTGGCGTCGATCTCGCTCAACCGGCCCACCGCCGAACTGGTAACCATGCGCCTGGCCGCCGCGGAAGAGGCGGCGCGGCGCGGCGCGCTCGAGATCGCCGAGCTTGAGCGGATTTACGGCTCCGTGCCCTTCGAGCCCCAGGTGCGTTCGGGCGCCGTGCGCTACGCCCGGGAAAATGGCGGGCCATGGGCCAACGCGCTGCTCTATCAGGTCGCACGCGCGCAGTCCGCCGCGGCGGTATCGGCGGAATATCTCACCATCGCTTTCGAGACGACGCGCGGCACGCCGGCCTATCTGATGCTGGCGCAGGTGTACCGGGATCTTCTGACATCGATTCCGCGCACGCTCGATCTGGCGCCGCGCGGCTATGAGCTGGGTCTTGCGTCCCTCGCGGCGGGGGCGGCGGAGCAGGCGCGCGAGTGGCGCGGCGTGCTCAAGAGCAGCGCCATCGCCGAGGCCACGGCAGGCGCCGGACAGGTGGGCACCGCCCGCGCCTCGCAGACGCGGACGCTGGGCGCCCTGCTTCGCATCGCGCAGGATTCGCCGTCGCTTTCCTGGCAGCCCACCCTTGCGGACGGGTGGACGAAGGCGGCCGAAAAGGGCCTGGTGCCCGAGCTTCAGGTGGCGCGCGAACTGATGATGCTGCGCGCCCTCGGTCATGAGCTGACCCCGGGCGCCAATGCCTGGCTCAGGTCCGCGCAGGCGCAGGCCAGCGGGTATATGGCGGATCCGGAAGTGCTGCGGGCTCTGGAAGGCGCCGCCGCCCGGGGCCATCTGGGAGAGACGGCCCTGCTCGCCCTGATCGCCGTCGGGCCCGGCGGGCCGCAGGAAACCCATCCGGTCGCCCTGGCCAAGGCGGTGCGGGCGCTCAAATCGGTGGGGCTGGAGAAAATCGCAAGGCGTCTGGCGCTAGAATCGGTATTGGCCGTGATTCCATCGTAATCCGGGAGCCATGAGCAAGGAACTTCGCACCCAGAGTGTCTTCCATCCGCAGATCGA
Source organism: Alphaproteobacteria bacterium (assembly GCA_046538635.1). Classification (GTDB taxonomy): domain Bacteria; phylum Pseudomonadota; class Alphaproteobacteria; order JAJFIK01; family JAJFIK01; genus JBKHIN01. The sequence goes on along the minus strand of JBKHIN010000085.1, from coordinate 2,142 downwards.
GGCATTTCTCGAAATGCTGAGCGCGGAGCGCGGGGCCGCGCGCAACACGCTGGAGGCCTACGCGCGCGACCTGATGGACTTCGCCGGGTTCGTGGCGCGGCGCGGGCAGAAGATCGCGGCGGCGCGCGCGGAGGACTTGCGGGCCTATCTCTCGAGTCTCGAACAGGCGGGGCTCGCGGCCTCGACGGCGGCGCGGCGGCTGTCTTCCCTGCGCCAGTTCCACAAATTTCTCTATACGGAGGGCGTGCGCGCCGACGATCCCTGCATCGGCCTCGACGGTCCCCGCATGCGGCGTCCGCTGCCCCGCATGTTGAGCCAGGAGGAGGTTGAGACCCTGCTCGAGGCGGCCCGCAGGGAGGGCGCCACGCCCAAGGGCAAGCGCCTGCGCTGCCTGCTGGAAGTGCTCTACGCCACGGGCGTGCGCGTTTCCGAGCTGGTCGGCCTGCCCATCAGTTCGGTGCTGCGCGATCCGGATTTCCTGGTGGTGAAGGGCAAGGGCGGGCGCGAGCGCATGGTGCCGCTGGGCGACGCGGCGGCCCGCGCGCTGGAGGAATACCGCCATGTGCGCGACCAGTTCCTGCCCGGCAAGGCCCATGCGGCCCGCTATCTGTTTCCCTCCCGCGGCCGGGAGGGGCACCTGACGCGCCACCGCTTCGCGCAGATGCTCAAGCAGCTTGCGGAAAAGGCGGGGCTCGATCCCGGCAAGCTGTCGCCGCACACGCTGCGTCACGCGTTCGCCAGCCATTTGCTCGCCGGCGGCGCGGACCTGCGCGCGGTCCAGCAGATGCTGGGACATGCGGATATCTCCACGACCCAGATCTACACCCATGTGCAGGAAGAGCGCCTGAAGGCGCTGGTTCAGCAGCACCATCCGCTGGCCCGCCGGCTGGATTCGCTGAAATAAACGGCGCGGTCGGAAGATAATTCTCCTCCGCTCATTCCAGGGCCGGAAAGTCGTTTGGCTGGTGAGCGGAATGGCGGGCGGAAATCCGCGCCCACAGGTTCACACGAAGGCACGGAGGATGCACGAAGAACACGAAGGGGTTCGTCAACGAGAACCGCACCGAACGCCGTGATCAGGCAGGCGACGGAATCTCTTCGTGATCTTCGTGAAGCCTTGGTGCCTTTGTGTGAACCACGGCGGTTGCAAAGGGGCAGGAGGCTGCCTTTCCCGTTACACAGGTTCCACAGATTCACGATACGGATTCCGCTGACACCAAACACTGGATACGAGGCACATTCATGAGCTTCACCAATCCGGAACGCCGCGCCATCCGGCTCTATCGTTCCAAGCTGTTCGTCCCCGGCTCCCGGCCCCAGCTTTTCGAAAAGGCCGCCGCCGGCGAGGCCGACGTCGTCTGCCTCGATCTGGAAGACGCCGTGGCGGTCGGCGACAAGGAAAAGGCGCGCGCACACGTCATCGAGGCCCTCAACGACGTGGACTGGGGCGACAAGGTCGTCACCGTGCGGATCAACGGCCTCAACACCCATTTCGCCTATCGCGACGTGATCGAGGTCATGGAGAAGGGCGGCGGGCGTCTCGATTGTCTGATGGTGCCCAAGGTGGGCGTCGCGGGCGACCTTTACGCCGTGGACATGCTCATCAGCCAGGTGGAAATGGCCGTGGGCCGCACAAAACCCGTGGGGCTGGAGGCGATCATCGAAACGGCGCTGGGCCTCGAAAATGCGGGCGAAATCGCGGCTTCCTCCCCGCGCCTCGAAAGCCTGCATTTCGGCTCGGCCGACTACGCCGCCTCCGCGGGCATGCGCACCACCAATATCGGCGGCGGCAATGCCGATTACGTCATGCTCACCGATCCGGACGCGGAAGGCGGGCGCACGCAGCACTGGAACGACCTCTGGCACTACCCGCTGGCGCGCATGGTGTCCGCCGCCCGCGCCCACGGCGTCACGCCCATCGACGGGCCCTTCGGCGATTATTCGGACGAGGAGGGCTTCCGCACCCAGGCCCGGCGCACCGCCGTTCTGGGCTGTGAGGGCAAATGGGCCATCCATCCCAAACAGGTGCCGCTCTGCAACGAGATCTACACGCCCCCGCCGCACGAGGTGGAGCGCGCCGAGCGCATTCTCGCCGCCATGAAGGAGGCGGAGGCGCAGGGCCAGGGCGCCGCCGCCCTCGAC
>JBKHIN010000349.1:0-3649 GCA_046538635.1 Alphaproteobacteria bacterium | reverse complement strand
GGGCACGTCCGGACGGTCGGCAGCGTCGGCATTGGACCGCGCGGTCGCCAGACCTTCGCGGGCCCGCTGCAGGCTTTCCTGCGCCGTGGCCAGCCCATCACTCGCGTTCTCGTCGGCCTTCGCTTCAGCGTCGGCGAGCCGCGCTTCCGCTTCCGCGAGATTGGCTTCCGCCCGCGCAAGGGCGTCTTCCGCCGGCGACGGATCCGTCGAGCTCGTGGAAGTGGTGGACGTCGTGGAAGTGTCACTTCCCGTATCCGCGTGCGTCCTGGCGTCCGCGATCGCCGCCAGTGCCTGCTCCAGGCCGGCAGCGGCAGGATGATCCGGGTCGGCCGCCAGCAGCCGGTCAAGTGCCGCCTGCACGGACGCTTCGGCCTCGTCCAGACCGGTTGTTTGCGCCGCCGCGGACGCCGCCAGAAGCAGCATCCCGGCCAGCATGGCCGTGATCGTGCGCACAAAGGTCATGCGGTATTCCCTCCTTGCAAATCGGTTTGGAGCCAAAGCTCCCGTCCCTGTGGAACCCTAACGTTTTTTTACCTCTTTCGATGTGGTGTTGGATTCCGGCAATACTGTGGCTGCGGCTGCTCACGTCCTTGTCATCCGCTATGGCGGTTGCAAAACGGTCACAGCGCCCGCCGCCGGGCACAGTCTCGTGCGTTCGCCACCAGGGCACACGCTACACGCGTTCTCACCCGGTGAAAACAGCGGAACCGTCCCCATATGAAGGGCACACTTATATTGCGTGAAACGCGGGGACGCCCCGAAGCCGCTGAGCTTTCGGGTGCGCAATTCGCAAACATCTTTCAGGTCGTTTACGCCATAATCCCCGCGCTCCGTTTCAGGCAGGACAGTCCGCAGAGGGGGCCGGCGGTCAGGACTGTCCGGCCGGCCCGTACCGCGCAAATCGCGCGCGGGGCAGGGCCCGGAACGGATCTCGGCAAACAACAACGCGCCGGCTCAAGCCCGGCCAGCCGATAGTGGAGAAAACGCCATGGCACGCACCGCAATGCGCCTGTACGTCCCCGCCCCGAGGTTCCGCCCCGGGGACACGCCCGATTTCGGCAATCTGCAACTGCCCGCCGCGGGCGCGGCGGAACGGCCCGACCCGATGGTGGACGCGGCGGACACGCGCGATCTCGCCTTCAACCTCATCCGGGTGCTCGACGAGGACGGGCGCGCCGTCGGGCCCTGGAAGCCGGACATCAAGCCGGACAAGCTGCGCGAGGGGCTCAAGACCATGATGCTCACCCGCGCCTATGACGACCGCATGCTGAAAATGCAGCGTCAGGGCAAGATGTCCTTCTACATGAAGAGCCTGGGCGAGGAAGCGGTGGCCGTGGCGGCCGGCATGGCGCTGAAGCCCGACGACATGCTCTTCCCCTCCTACCGGCAGCAGGGCCTTCTGTTCGTGCGCGGACGGGACATGGTGGACATGATGTGCCACTGCATCTCCAACTCCCGCGACAATCTGAAAGGCCGCCAGCTTCCGGTGCACTACACCTGGGCGGAAGGCAATTTCTTCTCCATCTCCGGCAATCTGTGTACGCAGTTTCCCCAGGCCGTGGGCTATGCCATGGCCTCCGCCTACAAGGGCGAGGACCGGGTGACGGCAAGCTGGATCGGCGAGGGCTCCAGCGCCGAGGGCGATTTCCACGTCGCCGGCACGCTGGCCTCCATCTACCGGCCCCCGGTGATCCTGAACGTGGTCAACAATCAGTGGGCCATTTCCATGTTCCACGGATTGTCCGGGGGCGAACGGTCCACCTTCGCGGCGCGCGCCATCGGCTACGGCATTCCGGGCCTGCGGGTGGACGGCAATGATTTCCTGGCCGTCTGGGCCGCCACCAAATGGGCCGCGGAGCGCGCACGCCGGGGCGGCGGCGCGACCATGCTCGAAATCTACACCTACCGGGGCGAGTCCCATTCCACCAGCGACGACCCGTCCCGCTACCGGCCCAAGGAGGAATGGCAGGCCTGGCCGCTGGGCGACCCCGTGGAACGCCTGAAGGATCATCTCATCCAGTTGGGCGAATGGTCGGAGGATCAGCACAAGGAACACTGGGACGCCTGCGTCAAGCGCGTCACCGAGGCCTGGCGGGAAGCGGTTTCCTACGGCACCATCGGCGAGGGGCCCTACGCGCCCACGGGCACCATGTTCGAGGACGTCTACAAGGAAATGCCGCCGCATCTGCGGCGCCAGCGCCAGATGCTGGGGGTTTGAACAATGGCGAAAATGAACATGATTCAGGCCCTGAACTCGGCCATGGACACCATGCTGGAAAAGGACGATTCGGTCGTCATTTTCGGCGAGGATACGGGCTATTTCGGCGGCGTCTTCCGCACCACGGACGGGTTGCAGCAGAAATACGGGCTCGACCGGGTGTTTGACGCGCCGATCACGGAAGCAGGCATTATCGCGATGGCCGTGGGCATGGGCGCCAACGGGCTGCGGCCCGTGGCGGAAATTCAGTTTGCGGACTATATCTTTCCGGGCTTCGACCAGGTGGTCAGCGAACTGTCGCGCCTGCGCTACCGCTCGGCCGGGCAGTTCCACGCGCCGGTGACCGTGCGCGCGCCCTGCGGCGGCGGCATCCGCGGCGGCCAGACCCACTCCATGAGCCCGGAAGCCTTCTTCACCCATATTCCCGGCGTGAAGGTGGTCATGCCCTCCAATCCCAAGGACGCCAAGGGGCTTCTGATTTCGGCGATCGAGGACGACGATCCGGTGATCTTCTTCGAGCCCAAGCGCCTCTATAACGGCCCCTTCGACGGCGATCCGGAAAAACCCGCCTCCACCTGGCCGAAACATCCGCGCGGGGAAGTTCCCGACGGGCACTATACGGTCCCGCTCGGCCAGGCGGAGGTCGTCCGCGAGGGAAGCGAGGTCACCGTGCTCGGCTACGGCACCATGGTCCATGTGGGCGAAGGCGCGGCGGAGGCTACGGGCATCGACGCGGAGGTCATCGATCTGCGCACCCTGGTGCCCCTCGATCTCGACACCATTGCCGAGTCCGTGAAGAAGACCGGCCGCTGCGTGATCCTGCACGAGGCCCCGCGCACCGGCGGCTTCGGGGCGGAGCTTTCGGCATCCGTGCAGGAGGCGTGCTTCTGGCATCTGGAAGCGCCCATCGAGCGGGTGACCGGCTGGGACACGCCCTATCCCCACGCCCATGAATGGGCCTATTTCCCCAACCAGAAACGCGTCGGCGAAGCCCTCAAACGCGTGATGGAGGCCTGACATGTCGAGCTTCACCTTCAAACTGCCCGATGTCGGCGAAGGCGTGGCCGAAGCCGAGATCGTGGAATGGCATGTGAAAAAGGGCGACACGGTGGAGGAGGACTCCCCCCTGGTCGACGTGATGACCGACAAGGCGACGGTGGAAATCACCTCGCCCGTCTCGGGCACGGTTACCGACCTCAAGGGCGAGCCCGGCGACATGGTCGCGACCGGCAGCCCGCTGGTGGAATTCCGCCTGGAAGGCGCGGCGCCGAGCGAAGACGAGGCCGCCGAGAAGGCGCTGGGCGACGCCGCGGAGCAGGCCGAAGCTCCGCCGGCTGAGAAAAAGCCGGACCCGGAAGCCATCGACCGCGCGACGAAGGCCGCCGCCGGCCGTTCTTCCGAACCGCGCCGCGAGGAGCGGGAAGAGAAGCC
>JBKHIN010000348.1:0-3651 GCA_046538635.1 Alphaproteobacteria bacterium | reverse complement strand
GAAGAACGGCGTTTTCTGCTTGGGTTCGATCCGTGTCGTGATGTCCAGTCCCCGCGCACCCTCCGGTCCCGCTTCGAAGCCGTGAATGTAATTGTGGGCGAGTGAAACCAGGTTGACCTTGCGGGGGAGGAGGAGTTGGTCGTTGGTCATTCGCAGGCGCACGATCTGGCCGAAGTCATAGTCCTCTCCGTTCGTGACTTCGAAATTCCGCACACGCGCTGCACCTTCCAGCCCCACCGTAACGACGTTGCCGTAGGTATGGGCGTGATATCGTATCCGCTTGCCCGGCTCGAGGCGCCATTGCAGCACGGTGAATTCCTCCCCGCCGGGATTGAATCCGATCCAGGTCCCCGGTTCGTCGCTCTGGCCGCTGTCGTTCCACGCCGCCGGTTCGGGCGCATCCAGCAGTCTCGCCGCCAGCGCCGCCAGCGCAAACAGATACGTATCCTGACCTTCGCGGCTCGTATCCTGAACCAGCGAAGCGGCCACGGGATTCGCCTTTGCGAGGAAGCGCTCAAAGCTCAGCCGCCCCGCCGCAGCGCTTGCCGGGTTTGCCCGGGCGCCCCCTGAAACGACGGAAGGGGCAAGACACGCCGCGGCCGGGATCAATCCCAAAAGGGAACGCCGCCGGACGATGAAGCCGGGTTCCAGCTCCACCTCCTCGTTCAGGGGTAACGCCTCCTCGTCGATATGGTCGGTCATTGGCCGCTCCGGACGCTGCGAACTGTCGGACATTCGAGCCTAGCGGCCGCAAGCCGGGCCGGAAAGGACCGGCAGGGGCGGCAGGGCGAGGAAATCGACGAAGGGCGCACAATCTCGATCAATGCGCCGCCCGTCGATTTTTCGGCTGCCTCGTGCGGTCATTCGCACAGTTTGGCGGGTTCAGCGTCTGTGAGCGCCCCGCATTCCGCGGATGCCGGCCGGTGGGATCGCGCACGCGGAGCCCTCTCACCCCGCCCGGTTGCGCCTCGGTTCCAGCCCCAGGTCGCGGATCTTGCGGTACAGCGTCGAGCGGCCGATGCCCAGCCGCCTGGCGACCTCTGACATCTGGCCGCTGTAGCGGTCGATGGCCAGCCGGATCATGGCGCCCTCGATCTCGTCCAGCGGCCGCATGTGTCCCGACGGGTCGAGAACGTCGATATGGTCGGGCACCTCTTCCGCTTCCGGAGCTTTGACCAGGGCGCCTTCCTCCTGCCCCGGCGCCCCTGCGCCGGCCGCCTCCGGCTCGCGGGGCGGGGGCGCGGCTACGGGAACCGGCTGGCCCAGCGCGCGGTCCTGGGCCACCTGCGGGAAATCTCCCACATCCAGCGTGCCGTTATCGCTGAGCACCACGGCGCGGAAGATGGCGTTCTCGAGCTGGCGGATATTGCCGGGCCAGTCATAGCCGGTAAGCGCGGCTTCGGCCTCTTGCGTGAGGGACGGCACGCGCTTGCCCTCGGAGGCCGCGAAGCGTTCGATGAAATGCTCGATCAGTTCGGGAATGTCCTCCCGGCGCTCGCGCAGCGGCGCCATGTGGATGGGGAAGACGTTGAGCCGGTAGTACAGGTCCTCGCGGAAATTGCCCTCGGCCACCGCCCGGGCGAGGTCCCGGTTGGTGGCGGAGATCAGGCGGATATCCACCTTGACCGGGCGGGTGGCGCCCACCGGGTCCACCTCGCCGTCCTGAAGCGCGCGCAAGAGCTTGACCTGCATGTCCATGCGCAACTCGCCGATTTCGTCCAGAAACAGCGTGCCGCCATGGGCTTCCTGGAACTTGCCCATATGCTTGCCCGTCGCCCCGGTGAAGGCGCCCTTCTCGTGGCCGAACAGGATGCTTTCCACCAGATTGTCGGGAATGGCGCCGCAATTGACGGTGACGAAGGGCTTGCCCGCGCGGTCGCTCTCCCCCTGGATGGCGCGCGCCATCAGCTCCTTGCCCACCCCGCTCTCGCCGGTGATCAGAATGGGAATGTTCGATTGCGCCGCCCGCTGGCCCAGCTCGATGGCGCGGCGCATGGCCGGGCTGCGCGAGATCAGGTCGTCGAAGGTCAGGCTGCCCCGGTCGCGCCTTGTCAGGCGCGAGATCTCCTTGTTCAGCACGGAGACCTTCAGCGCATTGCCGATGGAAACCCGGATGCGTTCGGGATTGGCGGGCTTGACGATGAAGTCGTCGGCGCCCGCCCGCATGGCGTTGACGGCGGTGTCGATGCCGCCCTGGGCGGTGAGCACGATGAAGGGCAGGTCCGGCTGGCGGGGCTTGACGGTGCGCAGCACGGTCATGCCGTCGGTGCCCGGCATGCGCAGATCGAGCAGCACCAGCACGATATCCGACTTTTCCGGCGCGTGCAGTGCGTCCAGCGCCCGATCCCCGTCCCCGGCCTCGCGCACCTCATAACCCATGCCGCTGACCACCTCGCGCATCAGGCGGCGCTGAACGGGGTCATCGTCCACAATAAGGATGCGTCGCGTCATCGAACACCGTCCACTCGGGCCGCCGGCAGGATCAGCGGCCAGCCTGTGCCAAATTGGTAAACCGACCTTTAAGACGAAGCAGCGCGCGGGCCATTTCGGGGTGGTTCCGGCACATCCGGCCATGTGCCGTGATGCCGCGCGGGGCGGCGTGTGTTGCGCCCACGTAACGTCGGGGCAGGAAGCGTGTCCTCCCTCTCCGGAATGATTGCGGTCTCCGATGGGGGTGTGAGACCTTAACCTTCGGAATCTCACCGGCCGGAGACGGGCCGGAAAAAACTTCGCCTGTTCGCCGGGCGGAGAAAATAAAGCGGTGCGTAGAACCGACGGAGCGAGAGGGATGAAATCTCTGTCCCGGATGCTGGCGCCTGCGATGATCGCGGCGCTGGCGGGATGCGGCCTGGGGGGCACCTTCCTGGTCGATCCGTTCCTGGACGAGGAAATTTCCGGAGGGGACTTTGCCGCGCATCTGGCGCGGGAATATCAGCGCCGCACCGGCGTCGAAAAAACCGTGGACTATGAATGGATCCATGCGGGCCGTCTTGCGCGCAAGGGCTATGCGGCCATGCGCGGAGAAAGCGTCCTGCCGTGGGATCCGGCGGACTGGAACGTGCGCGCGGGCGACATGCCCGAATTGCGCTCGGCCCGGGCGCGGCTGATGTCGGCGCTGGACAATGGCGGCCGCCGGCAATTCCCCGAGGCCTGCGCCAGGGCTCAGGTTTACTACGACGGCTGGCTCGAACAGGCCCACGACAACGATTTGGGTACGGACCGGGAAGGGCCGGTGCAACCGGATTTCGTCGCTTCCGAGAAGGCCGCCTTTTACGAGATCATCCCCCACTGCGAGGGCGTGATCGACCCCAACAAATTCGTCATTTACTTTGGCTGGAATAAGGTCAACCTGACCGAGGCGGCGCTCGAGCTGATCGGCGAAGTCGCGGCGGCCGTGAGGCGCTTCGACGCCGCCAGTGTCCTGCTCGAGGGTCACGCCGACAGATCGGGGCCGGCGCGCTACAATATGGGCCTGTCGGAAAGGCGGGCGCGCGCCGTGGCAGATGCCTTGCAGGAACGCGGAGTCACGGTCACGGGCGTGCGCTGGTTCGACGAGCAACTGCCCGCCGTGCCCACCGGCGACGGCGCACGCGAGCCGCTCAACCGCCGCGTGGAGGTGACACTGGGCCGTTAGCGGGCCCTGACATACAG
>JBKHIN010000347.1:0-3661 GCA_046538635.1 Alphaproteobacteria bacterium | reverse complement strand
TCGGGGACAATGTGGGCGACTGCGCGGGCATGGCCGCCGACCTGTTCGAAACCTACGCAGTCACTGTCGTTGCGACGATGGTGCTCTCGGCCATTATGTTCGCCTCCGACGGCGCGGGCGAGATGATCCTGCCCATGATGATCTATCCGCTGGCCATCGGCGCCGCCTGCATCGTGGCGTCGGTGATCGGCACCTATTTCGTCCGCCTGGGCAAGAGCCAGAACGTCATGCTGGCGCTCTACAAGGGCTTCATCGCGAGCGCGGTGTTATCTCTGATCTTTCTCTGGCCCGTGACGGACTGGATCATCGGTATGGACAGCGTGCTGGATACCGGCACCATGCAGTTCACGGGCACCGACCTGTTCTTCTGCGGCGTCGTGGGCCTGCTGGTCACCGGCGCGATCGTATGGATCACGGAATACTACACCGGAACCGAATGGCGGCCGGTGCGCAGCGTGGCGAAGGCTTCCGAGTCGGGGCACGGCACCAATGTGATCCAGGGGCTCGCCGTGTCGATGGAAGCGACGGCGCTGCCCGCCCTCGTCATCGTGGCCGGCATCATCACCGCCTATCTGCTTGCGGGCCTGATCGGCATCGCCATCGCCGTCACCACCATGCTGGCGCTGGCGGGCATGGTGGTGGCGCTCGACGCCTTCGGCCCGGTTACGGACAATGCCGGCGGCATCGCCGAGATGGCCGATCTGGAGCCCGAGGTGCGCAACATCACCGACCAGCTCGATGCGGTCGGCAACACGACCAAGGCAGTGACCAAGGGTTACGCCATCGGTTCGGCGGGGCTGGGCGCGCTCGTTCTGTTCGCGGCCTATACGCAGGATCTGAAATTTTTCGCGCGTCAGGCGGAGTTGGGTGAGGCGCCGTTTTTCTTAGGGGTCGAGGCCAACTTTTCCCTCGAAAATCCCTGGGTCGTGGTGGGCCTGTTCGTGGGCGGACTGCTGCCTTATCTGTTCGGTTCCATGAGCATGATGGCCGTGGGCCGGGCGGCGGCGTCCGTGGTCGCCGAGGTGCGCCGTCAGTTCAAGGAAATTCCGGGCATCATGGAACGCACGGCGAAGCCGGACTACTCGCGCGCCGTGGACATGCTCACCAAGGCGGCAATCCGTGAAATGATCATTCCCTCGCTGCTGCCCATCCTGTCGCCCATCGTCCTGTTCCTGGTGATCTGGGGCGTGGCGGACAAATCCGCGGCCCTCTCGGCGCTGGGCGCCATGCTGCTGGGCGTGATCGTGACCGGGTTGTTCGTGGCCATCTCCATGACGGCCGGCGGCGGCGCCTGGGACAACGCCAAGAAATATATCGAGGACGGCAATCTGGGCGGAAAGGGCTCGGAGGCCCACAAGGCGGCCGTCACCGGCGACACGGTAGGCGATCCCTACAAGGACACGGCGGGCCCGGCGGTCAACCCGATGATCAAGATCACCAACATCGTGGCCCTGCTGCTGCTCGCCGTGCTGGCGCATTCATAATTACAACCTGTCATCCTCGGGATCGCCGAAGGCGATACCCGGGGACCTCCATTCATACGCTGAGAATGTGCGTTGGCGGACTCTTGGCGTGGTGAACGAGGTCCCCGGCTCTTCGCGCTTCTGCGAAGCGCTCCGCCTGAGGATGACAGCGATTGAATCACGGGGCGCCGTTCGATTCAGTGCCCGGCTTCTTCTCAAAAGAATGCCGGGCTCTAACGGCGGCCGCCGCCGCCACCGCCGCCGCCGCCCGGTTGCTGCTGCTGCTGGCCGGCGCCGCCCGGCAGGCCGCGGCCCACATTGCCGAACATCTGCTCCCAGAAGCTCAGCTCCTTGCCGCGGGTCGGCGTCTCCCGGTCCACATAGGCGACGTTCTGGCTGTCCTTGACGTCATAGCGCCTGAGCGCCGCGACGCGCCCGTTCTTGTCGAAGCGGACTTCGAGAATGTCCCGCTTCACCGTGTCGGGGTTCAGGAACGCAAAGCGTTTCTCCTGGTGGGAGATGTAGTACCAGACATCGGGGTCGAAGGTGCCCTTGGTGGAGGGCGAGCCGAGCTTTTCGGTGAGGCTGACCTTGGTGTCCTTGCCCGCCTCGACCGAGTCGAAGGCCTTTTGCTCGGGGAGATAGCCGTGATGGCGCTCGACCGGACTGACCACATTGCAGCCGGCCGTTCCCGCCAGGGCCAGCGCCAGCCCCCCACCGGCGCACATCCGCACTGTTTTCCTCATGTTCAAGCGAGCCATAGAGGGGTCCACTCCCTGTCGTGATTGCCTATATAAACTCAAGTGCAAGTGCGGGCCGCCACAGCCCTGTCCGAATGGGGAATGGTGCCCCCAATGCCCCGTCGCTGCCGCGGCATCGCCCGCCCTTTGCGCTTCAGCGCCTGTTGTACACTGTCAAAGTGTCGCCATAAAGAGGAATGGCCCGATGGTCCTTAACCTGTGGAAAGCCCGGACCGCGCGGCGGGCCCGGGCGGAGGCTCTCTATCGCGCCGTCGTGCGGCAGACGCGGCGGCCGGAGTTCTACACAAGCGGCGGCGTCGCGGATACGTTCGAGGGCCGTTTCGATCTGCTGGTGGCGCATCTGGCACTGGTGCTGCACCGGCTGAAGGGCGGGGACGCCCACGGCAAGGCGATTGCCCAGCGGGTGCTGGACCTGTTTTTCGCCGACATGGACGCGGCCCTGCGCGAACTCGGGGTGGGCGACATGGGCGTCGGCAGGCGCGTGCGCAAAATGTCGGAAGCGTTCTACGGCCGTCTGGAAGCCTATGACGCCGGTCTGGCGGACGAAGAGGGCGACACGCTGCGCGAGGCGCTGGCGCGCAATCTGTACGGCGGTGAGGCGGCGGACCATGCCGCCGTCATGGCCGGATACATGCGCGCTACGGCGCGCGAAATGGGGCGGACGGACCTGGAGGGCCTGATTTCGGGCGCGCCGTTCAGGGATCCGCCGGAATTCAACGGCGCCCGCGCCGGTCAGGCCGGCCGGGCGGAAGGGGTGACATGACGGAAACGGTCCTGGAATTCAGCCGCCGCGTTCCGGTCCGCGACTTGCCGGAAGACGGCAGGGAGTACCGCTTCGAGGCCACGCCGGAGGAGCGGGCCGCCATCGCCGGGCGTCTGGGCGTCATCGCAGTGGAGGCGCTCGAGGTACGCTTCACCCTAACGCCGGAAGGAACCGGCGCGCTGGCGCGCGGCGCTTTCGAGGCGGAAGTCGTGCAGGAGTGCGTGGTGACGCTGGAGCCCGTGACCGGCCGGGCCGGGGGCGAGATCGTGCAGCGCTTCATGCCCGTGGACGGCGCGCGGGCCGGCGAGACGGAAATCGAGGTCGACGCCCTGGCGGAGGACCCGCCGGAGCCGCTTGTCCGCGGCGCCGCGGAGCTGGGCGAGCTGGTCGTCGAGCATCTGGCGCTGGCGCTCGATCCTTATCCCCGCCGTCCGGGCGCGCAGGCGGAATTGCCCCATGAAGAGGCGGGCGGCGCCGCCACGCCGTTCGCCAAATTGCGCGGCCTGAAACTTTCTGCCACAGAGGGTTGAGCAGGCGCGCAGGGGCCGCAAAATGCCTATGGACTTGCCCGGTCAAACGGGTATGTTGCACGCGCTTCGGCGCACAGATAGCAGACCTGCTCCGGCCCGTGCGGGAAAACGTGCGGGCCTGCGGCCTACGGGCCGCTTCAGGGC
>JBKHIN010000346.1:0-3671 GCA_046538635.1 Alphaproteobacteria bacterium | reverse complement strand
TTCTCACGCGAGGTCCCCACCGGCCTTGTCGAAGGTGTCTGCGAGCCGGAATGGGCGGGCGTCGCGGATGCCTTTGTTGAAAATTTCACCGCGCGCGGCGAGGTGGGGGCGAGCGTCTGCGTCACCGTTGACGGCCGCCCGGTGGTGGACCTGTGGGGCGGCAAGGCGGACCTGAAGCGCGAAATCCCGTGGAACCGCGATACGGTGGGCGTGGTCTATTCCTGTACCAAGGGCGCGGTGGCGCTGATCGCAGGCATGCTGGCCGAGCGCGGCGTGCTCGATCTCGATGCTCCGGTCACGGAGCTCTGGCCCGAATATGGCGCACACGGAAAGGAATACACCACGCCGCGCATGATGCTGGACCATACGGCCGGCGTGCCCGCCTTCCGCGAGCCGGTGCCCGAGGGCGGCTTCGCCGACTGGGAGCAGATGACGGCGCGCATCGCCGCCGAGCCGCCCTTTTTCGAGCCTGGCACGCGTTCGGCCTATCACGCCTATAATTTCGCCTGGACGATCGGCGAGGTCATCCGCCGCGCCACGGGCAAGACGGCGGGGCAGCTTCTGGCGGAGGAAATCGCCGGACCGCTGGGGCTCGATTTCTGGCTGGGCACGCCGGAAGAGGTGGAGCCCCGGGTTGCGCGCCTGCTGCCCGCGAAGCGGAACCCCGGCGGCATGCTGGGCCGGGCGGCGCTGGCCATCGTCGAGGACAATCAATCCATTCCCGCGCTGTTCTATTTCCACAATGGCGGCTTCAACGCCAACCGCCGGGAGTACAAGGCCGCCGAGATCGGCTCCGCCAACGGCGTCACCAATGCGCGCAGCCTGGCGCGCATGTACGCCGCCCTCGCCAATGGCGGCGAACTGGACGGCGTGCGGCTCGTCCGTCCGGAAACCATCGCCGCCATGCGGCGCATCACCAACGCCACCCATTGCGACGCCACGCTGCGCACGCCGCTGCGCTTCGGCGCGGGCTTCATGCGCTCCTGCGACCGGCGGCATCTGAAAGACCCGCCCGACGACAGCATGCTTCTCGGCGCCCATGCCTTCGGCCATTCGGGCGCGGGCGGCTCCATCGGCTTCGCCGACCCGCAGCCACGCATGAGTTTCGCCTACACGATGAACCGGATGGCGGCCGATCAGGAACTGAACGCCCGGCGCAACGCCGTGGTTGACGCAGCGTACCGGGCGCTCGGCTACACCTCCACCGCTTCGGGGGCGTGGACCCGGTAGGCGCGGCTTTCCAGCATCCCGTCCGGCCTTTACAAAGAGACATGACCCGCACCGGAAATTCCCGTCCGCGCCGCGCGCTGTTTCACCGGGCCGCCGCGATGCGCGCGAAGCAGGCGAGCCTGTTCGCCGCGCTGCCCGCCAATGTGCGCGGGGCGCTGTGGATTCTGCTGGCTGCAGTCCTGTTTTCGATGATGGTGGCGCTCGTCAAGTTCCTGGGCGGACGGTTCGACTCCATGCAGGTGGCGTTCTTCCGGGCCCTCACAGGGCTGTTCTTCGTCGTGCCGCTGCTGGTGCGCGAGGGCGGCGCGGGGTTTCGCACCAGGCGGCCCTGGCTGCATACGGCGCGCGGCTTCGCGGGCGCGACCGCCATGCTGTGCGGCTTCTATGCGCTGGTGCATCTGCCGCTGGCTGACGCCACCGCCATCACTTTCGCCCGGGCGCTGTTTCTCGTGCCGCTGGCTATTCTGTTGCTGCGCGAACGTGTGGGCGTGCGCCGCATCTCGGCGACGGCCGTGGGTTTCATTGGCGTGCTGATCATGCTCAACCCGACGGGTGAGCTGAATTCCGCCGCGCTGATCGCAGCGCTGGGCGCGGCGCTGGTGGCCCTGGCGCTGACCTTCGTCAAGCTGCTCTCGCGCACGGAATCGACGCTGACGCTGCTCTTCTATTCCGGCATGTTCGGCGTGCTGTTCACGGCCATTCCGGCGGCCAATGTGTGGATCATGCCGGGCTGGGGCGACCTCGCCCTGCTGCTTGCAATGGGAACGGTGGGCGTCGCCGCCCATGCCTGCATGATCCGCGGTTATTCCACGGCCGAGGCGACGGCGCTCGCGCCCTTCGACTATACGCGGCTGATTTTCGCCGGGCTTATCGGCTATCTGGTGTTCGCCGACCTGCCCACCTGGCGCACGGTGCTGGGCGCCGGAATTATCGTCGCGGCAACGCTCTACATCACCTATCGCGAGGCCCGTGTTAAACCGCGTGCCGCCCGCGCGCCGGAACGTCCCCATGCGGAGGGGTAACGGGATACCGGGAAGAGCGGAGTGGGTTACGGGGACCGATGTTCAGCCCGGAGTCGCGTTCGAAGCCCAGATGCCCTATTGCAGCGTCGCCGCCCAGCTTTGTTCGGCCATGCGGGCCGCCGCCTTGACCTCCTCGTCGGGCACGGCGGCAATATTGCCCATTTCCAGCGGATCGTAGTGGAAGAGATAGAGGCGGCTGGCGAAGTCCCGCACGGACAGGGAGGATTCGCCGGGGATCTCGCCATTGCCCTCGGTAGAGGTGGCGACATCCCGTCCCCATTGCTGGCGGCCCTCATTGTTCGGATCGTGGAAGTAGACGCGCATCTCCCCCGACGGGCTGAGAGATAGTCTCTGTATGCTGATGGCATGCCAGCCGAAATGCACGCCGTGCACATTGGTCGCGGCGATACCGGCGGGCTGGGGATGCAGCACCGGGTGGCTGCCATTGTAGAACGGATGGTAGGCGGCGTAGAAGTGGCGGATAAAGCGCTCCAGGTCCTTCACCTTGCCGGTGCGCATGTCGATGGCCGTGCGGCATTCGTGATTGACCCACCAGCCGTGAAAGGCCGGGTTGACCCATTTGTGCGGGTCCTCGCCCCGTCCCTTGGCCCGGTCCAGCATTTCCGCATAGATACGGTCCAGATGGGGAACGAGCACATGGCTCAGCGAGTCCAGCGTGGCGTCCAGCATCAGCGAGCGTTTCGGTTCCAGGCCGCGCGAGGAAATCGCATCGCCCTCGAACATCATGATGATTTCCTCATCCCGTGCCGCCCAGCAGAGAAGCTGGAGCAGGTAGTCCGGGTCCGTCTGCGCCATCAGGGTAATGGCCCGGGCCGACTGGCAGGTGGGATTGTTGCCCTGGCCGACGCCCAGCGGCTGGCCCAGAACGCGCACCACGGCAGAAAGCAGCAGCGCTTCGGGCTGTGGATCCGGCCCGAACAGCGTCATCAAGAGGGTGCGAACGGGCTGAGCCAGCGGCAGGCGGATCTGCCGCCACAGGGCGGGCGCGACGGGCGGGTGAAACAACACGCCGCGTTCCAGCAGGCCGTAGAGGCCCAGCACGGTTTGCGCCGTGCCCGGATAGATCGCCCGGTCGATCAGCGTATCCACCAATTCGCGGTAGCACAGATAGCTCTGGCGGCCGACTTCGCTCAGCCCCAGGATGATGCTGGTCAGTTCGGGGTCGGCCGTATGTCCGTGCCGCAGCAGGCTGGCGTGGTAATCGGAAACGAGGCCCGTTGAGTGCATGGCGCGCGCGCAGGCAAGCGCCTCCTCGCGCAATTGCGCCGGCGTGGCGGCGCTCAGGCCCGCCTCATAGGCCGCTACCCCCAGATCGCCTGCGCTGAGCGGGCTGGGCTCGAACAGCGCGCCGGTGAGCGCGCGGGCGCGCGCGTCATGGCTCTCGGGCAGCTTCACGCC
>JBKHIN010000084.1:0-9544 GCA_046538635.1 Alphaproteobacteria bacterium | reverse complement strand
TGGTGACCACCTTCAAGGAAAAGCTGAAGGAGGCGGGCGTCATCTTCTGTCCGATTTCGGAGGCCATCCGGAACCATCCGGAACTGGTGAGGAAATATCTGGGCTCGGTGGTGCCGATCACGGACAATTTCTACGCCACGCTCAATTCGGCGGTGTTCTCCGACGGCTCCTTCGTCTATGTGCCCAAGGGCGTGCGCTGCCCGATGGAGCTTTCCACCTATTTCCGCATCAACGAGGCCAGCACGGGGCAGTTCGAGCGCACGCTGATCATCGCGGATGAGGGCTCCTATGTCAGCTATCTGGAAGGCTGCACGGCGCCCATGCGCGACGAGAACCAGCTTCATGCGGCCGTGGTGGAACTGGTCGCGCTCGACGACGCGGAGATCAAGTATTCCACCGTCCAGAACTGGTATCCGGGCGACGAGCACGGGCAGGGCGGCATCTACAATTTCGTTACCAAGCGCGGCGCCTGCCGGGGCCGGAATTCCAAGATCTCCTGGACCCAGGTGGAGACGGGTTCGGCGATCACCTGGAAATATCCGAGCTGCATCCTGCAGGGCGAAAATTCGACGGGCGAGTTCTATTCCATCGCCGTCGCCAACAATTATCAGCAGGCGGATACGGGCACGAAGATGATCCACTTGGGCCGCAACACGCGCAGCCGGATCATCTCCAAGGGTATCTCCGCGGGCCAGGCGCAGAACACCTACCGGGGGCTGGTCAGCGTGCATCCCAAGGCGTCGGGCGCGCGCAATTTCACCCAGTGCGATTCGCTCCTGATCGGCGACAAGTGCGGCGCCCACACCGTGCCCTATATTGAAAGCCGGAACCCCACGGGCATCGTGGAGCACGAGGCGACCACGTCGAGGATTTCCGATGACCAGATGTTCTACTGCCTCAGCCGCGGCATCGACGAGGAAGAGGCCGTGGCGCTGATCGTCAACGGCTTCGTGCGCGACGTGCTGCAGCAATTGCCGATGGAGTTCGCGGTCGAAGCGCAGAAACTGGTGGGCATTTCGCTCGAAGGCAGCGTGGGGTAAGGGCGTCCGCGGGCCCTGCTCCGGGGCCGGATGAATAAGGAAACGGGACATACAGGAATGCTGGAAATCAGGAACCTCCATGCCGCCGTGGACGGCACGGAAATTCTCAAGGGCCTGAGTCTGAGCCTGAAGGCAGGGGAGGTGCATGCCATCATGGGCCCCAACGGTTCGGGCAAGAGCACGCTCTCCTACGTGCTGGCGGGCCGCGAGGGCTACGAGGTTACGCAAGGTGAAATCTTTTTTCAGGGCGAGAACCTGGCCGAGATGGAACCGCATGAGCGTGCAGCGAAGGGCTTGTTCCTGGCCTTTCAGTATCCGCTGGAAATTCCCGGCGTCACGACCATGACGTTCCTTCGCACCGCCCTCAACGCCCAGCGCAAGGCGCGCGGCGAGGAGGAACTGTCCGCGGTCGAATTTCTCAAGCTGGCGCGGGCGAAAGCGAAAGACCTGCATGTCAACGAGGAGATGCTGAAACGGCCGCTGAATGTCGGCTTTTCCGGCGGCGAGAAAAAGCGCAACGAAGTCCTGCAAATGGCGCTGTTCGAGCCGGTGCTCGCCGTTCTGGATGAGACGGACTCCGGTCTCGATATCGACGCGCTGCGCATCGTCGCCGACGGGGTGAACGCATTGCGCTCGCCGGAGCGTTCGATGATGGTCATCACGCACTATCAGCGGCTGTTGAACTTCGTCGTTCCCGACACGGTGCATATCCTGTCCGATGGCCGGATCGTCCGTTCGGGGACGAAGGACCTGGCCGAGGAACTTGAGCGGGACGGCTATGAGCGCGTGATCGCGCGCGCCGCCTGAATGCAGGAACTGAACGGAAAAGAACGGAAACATGATTAAAACCAGTGCCGTCGACGATGCTCTTGACGCCGCCTATGTGAGCGACGGCGAAAATGCCGCGCGGGCGGCGGCGCCGGGCTGGCTGGCCACGCTGCGGGCGCGGGGGCTGGCGCGCTTCCGGCATACCGGCCTGCCCCACCGGCGCATCGAGGCATGGAAATTCACCGATCTGAGGCACGCCCTGGGACAGCATTTTCCGCCTGCGGAACCGTTCGAGGGCGCGGTGCTGCGCGAAAACCTCTCGCCCGATCCGTTCGCGGCGCTGGACGGGCCGGCGATGGTGTTCGTGAACGGATTTTTCCGGCCTGACCTCTCGCGGCTGCGGGGCCTGCCCAAGGGCGTACAGGTTGAGCCGCTGGGCGAACTGCTGAAGGACGCGCCCGGCTGGCTGGCCTCGAGGCTGGGCCAGTCGCTGCCGCTTACCGGCGAACCGGTGCAGGGGCTCAATCTGGCGCTCATGCGCGACGGCGCGGTGATCCGCGTGCCGGCCGGCGTGAAGGCGGCGACGCCCCTGCGCCTTGTCTTCATCTCGCCCGAGAGCGAGGCGGAGACGGCGTCGCACGCGCGCGTGCTGGTCGTCATGGAGCAGGGCGCCGAGGCGGTCCTGCTCGAAAGCCATGTCGGGGGTGGCGGTGAACGCCTGGTAACGCTGGGCACGGAAATCGTCATGGCGAGGGGTGCGCGCCTCGATCATGTCAAGGCCCATACGGGCGGCGCGGGCACGGTGCACACGGCAGGTGTCTTTGCCTCGCTGGAGGAAAGGGCGGATTATCGCAGTTTCTTCCTGACCACCGGCGGCCGGCTCACGCGCAACGACGTTCGCGTCACGTTCAACGGCCCGCACGCCCATGCGCAGGTTTCCGGCGCCTCCCTCGTGACCGGCAACATGCATGTGGACAACACCACCTTCCTCGATCACGGCGCGCCCGATTGTCGGTGCCGGGAGGTTTTCAAGAGCGTGGTCGCCGAGACCGGCCGCAATGTGTTTCAGGGCAAGATACGGGTACAGCCCGGCGCTCAGCGCACGGATGGGTACCAGCTTTCGAATGCGCTGCTTCTGTCGCCGAAGGCGGAAAACGACGCCAAGCCGGAACTGGAAATCTATGCGGACGATGTGAAATGCTCCCACGGTTCCACGGCGGGGGCGCTGGAGGAGGCGGCGCTGTTTTACCTGGAGTCGCGGGGGCTCGATCCCGCGACCGCCAAATCCCTGCTCATTGCGGCTTTCGTGCGTGAAGGATTGAACGACGTGCCCCGCGAAGAGGTGCGCGAGGCGCTCGACGCCACGGTGACCGGCTGGCTCGATGCTCACCGGGAGAGCATCGCCGGGGCCGCGGCAGAACACTGGAGTGATTTCGATGCTGACGAGACCTGACGGCAACGGGGTAGCGGTCCGGCCGTTCGATGTGGAGCGCGTCCGGGCGGATTTCCCCATCCTGTCGGAAAAAGTCTACGGCAAGCCGCTGGTTTATCTGGACTCCGCGGCTTCCGCCCAGAAGCCCGTTCAGGTCATGGACGCCATGACGGACATGATGCGCACCGGCTACGCCAATGTTCATCGCGGCCTGCACTATATGAGCAATGCCGCCACCCAGGCCTTCGAGGAAGCGCGGTCAAAGACGCGCGCCTTCATCAATGCCGCCCATGACGAGGAAATCATCTTCACGGCCAACGCCACGGATGCCTACAATCTTGTCGCTTACTCCTACGCGATGGAACGCTTCGGGCCCGGCGACGAGATCGTGCTTTCGATCATGGAGCACCATTCCAACATCGTGCCCTGGCATATGCTCCGGGAACGGAAGGGCGTGGTGCTGAAATGGGCGCCGATCACGGAAGAAGGCGCGCTGGACCTCGACGCCTTCGAGGACCTGCTCGGCCCGCGCACGAAACTCGTCGCATTGACCCATATGTCGAACGTGCTGGGTACGGTGACGCCGGCAAAGCGCATCGTGGAAATCGCGCACCGGCACGGCGTCCCGGTGCTGTTCGACGGCGCGCAGTCGGCCGTGCATATGCCCGTGGACGTGCAGGAGATCGGCTGCGACTTCTATGCCTTTACTGCGCACAAGCTCTACGGGCCCACGGGCATCGGCGTTCTCTATGGCCGCAAGGATCTGCTCAACGCCATGCGGCCCTTCCGGGGCGGCGGCGAGATGATCGAGGAGGTCCATACCGATCGTGTGATCTATGGCAATACGCCCCAGCGCTTCGAGGCGGGCACGCCGGCCATCGTGGAGTCGGTTGGCCTCGCGGCCGCCATCGATTATGTGCAGGGCTGGGACCGTGAGGCGGCCCTCGCCCATGAGCATGATCTCCTGGCCTACGCCACGGAGCGGTTGCAGGCGCTGGACTGGATCACGCTTTACGGCACGGCGCCGGGCAAGGGATCCATCGTCGCCTTCAATGTCGAGGGCGCCCATGCCCATGACGTCAGCACCATTATCGACCATTCCGGCGTGGCGCTGCGCGCCGGGCATCACTGCGCCCAGCCGCTGATGGAGCATTTCGGCGTCAATTCCACGCTGCGGGCGTCGTTTGCCATGTACAACACCCGCGCCGAAGTGGATGTGCTTGTCGAAGCCCTTGAGAAAGCCCGCGACCTGCTGAGCTGAGGATTGCCATGACGACGACGGAGCTCACACCGGAGTTTCTTGACGAGCTGACGGACAAGCTCGTCGCCGCCCTCAAGACGGTCTACGACCCGGAGATCCCGGTTGATATTTACGAACTGGGACTCATCTACAAAATTGACGTGTCCGAGGATATGGTAGTCACCATCGACATGACGCTGACGGCGCCGGGCTGCCCGGTGGCAGGCGAAATGCCCGGTTGGGTGGAAGAGGCGGTTCGCGGCGTTGACGGCGTGAAGGATGTGAAGGTCAACATGGTCTTCGATCCGCCCTGGGACCCGTCACGCATGTCGGACGAGGCGAAGCTCGCCCTGAACATGTACTGAGCGCCGGAGCGCACGGAGGAGCGCATCATGAGCACACGCGAACGACCCAAGGCCATCAGCCTGACGGATGCGGCGGCGAGCCGCGTGCGCGAGATCATGGAGAACTCGGGAGGCGAGGTCATCGGCCTGCGCGTTGGCGTGAAGAACGGCGGCTGCGCCGGCATGTCCTACACGATGGATTACGCCAGGTCCCAGGAACCGCTGGACGAGGTGGTCGAGGACAAGGGCGTTAAGGTGCTGATCGATCCCAAGGCGATCCTGTTCCTTCTGGGCTCGACCATGGATTACCGGGTGGACAAGCTGTCCTCCGGCTTCTTCTTCAACAATCCCAATCAGGTCGATGCCTGCGGCTGCGGGGAATCGGTCAATCTGCGCCCGGTGCAGGCGGAATGAGCGGTTTCGCCCGTGTCTTTCGCGGGCAGTGCCATTGCGGCAATCTGAAAATCCGGCTGGAGACGGACAAGGCGGCGGCGGAGCTTCAGCCGCGCCGTTGCGCCTGCGGATTCTGTGCGCGCCACGGGGCGCGGACCGTGACCGACCCGCAAGGCCGTGCGTCGGTCACCCTGCATGAGCCGGACGAAATCCGGCTTTACCGCTTTGGTTTGAACACGGCGGATTTTCTGATCTGCCGGGAATGCGGCGTGTACGCGGCGGCCGTCATCGAGCAGGACGGTGAATTCTTTGCGACCCTGAACATTAACCTGTTCGCCAGACGGAACGAGTTTCCGTTGCCCAGGGCCGTCAGCTACGAGGGCGAGACGGCGGAGGAGCGGCGCGCCCGGCGCATCACACGCTGGACGCCGGCGCGTCTGGTTCAAGGGAACTGAACTCATGGCCGTCAGCAGCGACTACAAGGATTTCATCCGTGAGCTTCTCGTTCCCTTCGGTCCGGTGACCATCCGCGCGATGTTCGGAGGGGCGGGCGTATATGGAAGCACGCCCGACGGCCCGCTGATGTTCGGTCTCCTCGACGACGACATGTTCTTCCTGAAGGTGGACGGTGAGACGCGGGCGGATTTTCTCGCCGAGGGCATGGAACCCTTCAGCTATGAAACGAAAGAGGGCCGCCGGGAAATGACCGGCTATTACCGGGCGCCCGAACGCCTGCTCGACGATCCGGACGAGATGAAACTGTGGGCGGAGAAGGCCTTCGACGTCGCCCGCCGTGCGGCGGAAAGAAAGAAACGCAAACATCCTGGCCGGGACCGGCGTGCCCGTTAATCGCACTCTTCGAAGCCGTCATTCTTCTCTCTTCACCGGTCCCGCGGTTTCGAGCGTGCTTGTGCCATTCGGTTCACACAAAGGCACAAAGGACGCACAAAGAACACCGCGAAGATCAAGGGATGTTTCCAGGCGCCGCCCTCTTCAGGTGTCGCAAAGCCTTTGTGATCTTCGTGCACTCTTCGTGCCTTCGTGTGAACGTGAAGGAGCCACAGATCCGTAAGGGCGGATCACCTCCCCTTGAATTTCGCCTCGCGTTTTTCGGCGAACGCCGTCACGCCCTCGATGAAATCCTCCGTCTGCCCCGCTTCGCGCTGAAACACGCGCTCCAGGTGGAGTTGCTGCTCGTAGCTGTTTTCCCAGGTGCGCCACATGGCCCGGCGGATCAGGGTGAGCGCCTTTGTGGGCCCGTGCGCGACTTCCTCCGCCAGTTTTACGGCTTCCTCCGGCAGCGCGTCGTCCTCGTAAAGGCGGTTGACGAGGCCCCATTCATGCGCGGTTTCGGCGGGCAGGCGTTCGCCCATCATGGCCAGTTCCATCGCCCGGCCCCAGCCCACGAGGCGTGGCAGGACGTATGTTGAGCCTGCATCCGGCACCAGGCCGATGCGCCGGAAGGCCTGCAGGAAATAGGCGCTTTTCGCCGCCAGCACCATGTCGCCCATGAGGGCGAAGCTCATGCCCGCGCCGGCGGCGACGCCGTTCACGGCGGTGAGCACGGGCATGGGCAGGTCGCGCAGGGTGAGCAGCAGGGGGTGATAATGCTGTTCCAGCACCGTTCCGGGATCGCGCTCCCCCTCGCTCAGGCTGGCCTCGGGATCGGTGAGGTTGGCGCCCGCGCAGAAGCCGCGTCCCGCGCCGGTGAACAGCAGGCAGCGCGCGCCGTTCGCCGGGTCCTTGACGCGGTCGAAGGCGTCGTGCAGTTCACGGAGCATTTGCATCGAGAGCGCGTTCAGCGCCTCGGGGTGATCGAGGGTGAGCTGCGCCACCTCGTTTTTGAACTCCAGTGAAATCCGCTCATAGCTCATGGCGCGTCCTCCTCAATGATCCCGGCTGCTGGTCATGCTCGCTGAAATGTCCGGGCCTGTGGAAAGATTGGGGCGACACAATCAGGCTCCTGCCTCTTTGTACCTTTGCGGTTCACACGAAGACACAAAGGGTTCACGAAGGTCACAAAGAGATTCCGATACGCCGTACGGTTCCGATGTCTGGTCGGCGGTCCCTGTCGGACGCCTTCGTGTTCTTCGTGCCTTCTTTGTGCCTTCGTGTGAACCTGGAATGTTCCACGGGGACATGGAACACGAAATTACGCGGACGAAGTTTGCGCTAACGACGCCGCCTGCGTCAAAGGGGCGGACAGGGACGGCGCATGCATAAGGGCGACGTTGCGTCAGGTCAGATGCCGGATGCCGGATGCCGGATGTCAGAGGGGGCGGCGGAGCCGGGCCCGGCGTGCCGTCCGGGAATTGCCGCAGACCCTTCTGACCTCTAACATCTGAAATCTGACATCCGACCGGAGGGAGGCTCCCATGAACGACGCCGGTTCCGCGAACAAGACGGCCATGCAGGACGTGCTGGAGCGCCAGCGCCGCGCGCATATCAATGACGGTCCGCCCACGGCGGAGCAGCGCATCGAATGGATCGACCGCGCCATCGGCCTGCTGGTCGATCACAAGGACGAGATCGCCGACGCCATGCGGCGCGATTTCGGCCACCGTTCCGTGGACCAGTCCATGCTTACCGACGTCAACGGGTCCATCGCGCCGCTCAAATTCGCCAAAAACAACCTGCGCAAATGGATGAAGCCCGAAAAGCGCAAGCCCACGCCCTGGATTCTGAACCTGTTCGGGGCGAAATGCGAAATCCATTACCAGCCCAAGGGCGTGGTGGGCGTCATCAGCCCGTGGAACTTCCCGGTGCAACTCACCTTCGGGCCGCTCGCCAACATCTTCGCGGCCGGCAACCGGGTGATGATCAAGCCGTCGGAATTCACGCCCGCCACGGCGGAGCTGATGAAGCGCCTGTTCGCCCAAGCCTATGACGAGTCGGAAGTGGCCGTCTTCACCGGCGGGCCGGAGGTGGGCCAGGCCTTTTCCAGTCTGCCCTTCGATCATCTGCTCTTCACCGGGGCGACGGCCATCGGCCGCAAGGTGATGATGGCGGCGGCCGAGAACCTGGTGCCGGTGACGCTGGAACTGGGCGGCAAGAGCCCGGTCGTGGTGGGTTCGGACGCCGACGTGGCGGCCGCGGCCAAGCGCATCATGACCGGCAAGATGATGAACGCCGGGCAAATCTGTCTGGCGCCGGACTATGTGCTGACGCCGAAGGAAAAAGTGGACGAATTCGTGGCCGAGACGCAGAAGGCGGTGACGGCCATGTATCCCACCCTGAAGGACAATCCGGACTACACGTCCGTTATCAATCAGCGTCATTACGACCGGCTGATGTCCTACGTGGAGGACGCGAAGGCCAAGGGCGCGACGGTGATCGAGATCAACCCGGCGGGCGAGGACTTCAGCCAGCAGGAGGCCCACCGCATGCCGGCCTATCTGATCCTCAATCCCACCGACGACATGAAGGTGATGCAGGAAGAGATTTTCGGCCCCGTCATGCCGGTGAAGACCTATGACGACGTGGACGAGGCCATCGCCTATGTGAACGCCCATGACCGGCCGCTGGCGCTCTATTATTTCGGTCCGGACGCGGACGAGGAGGAGAAGGTGCTCAGTTTCACGACGTCGGGCGGGGTGACGGTCAACGACGTCATCATGCATGTGTCGATGGAGGACCTGCCCTTCGGCGGCATCGGCCCCTCGGGCATGGGCGTCTATCACGGCATCGACGGTTTCCGGACGTTCAGCCACGCCAAGGCGGTCTACAGGCAGCCGAAGATGGACATCACCGCCCGCATGCGCCCGCCCTACGGTTCGGCGTTCCGGAAATTCGTGATGTCGCAGATCAAGCGGTAGCGCCCGGGCCGTGGGGGCCTCCATGAAGCCGATCCTGTTTGCGATCCTTGCAGTTGCGATCCTGCCGGTAAGCCATGCCGGTGCATGTTCGGTGTATCCCTATCAGGGTGCCGAGTCCGTTCTGGACGGTGCCGATCTCATATTCGTTGGAAAGGCAATTCGTTCGCAGTGGGACATAACCGGGCGGGCAGTCGAAGAGCCCGAAGAGTTGGTCACGACCACGTTCAGGGTGCGCAGGGTGCTCAAGGGAGCGCCTGGCGAGCGGATTGACATCATCCACAACTTTCCCATCACCGGTAACTGCGGCATCGCCTTCGCACCCGGTCAGACGGCATTGGTTTTTGCCGTTTGTGAAGAAGGCCGGTGCGCCACGGACATCATCAGCATGGGGCTTCACTTGAAAGAGGCGGACAGGGCGAAACTGCTATCACTGCTGAATATGAAGGAACCGCACCCGTTCGAAGAAGATTAGGCAGGTGCAGGGCGGGTCGGGCGACACCGCTCCGCATAGC
>JBKHIN010000345.1:0-3679 GCA_046538635.1 Alphaproteobacteria bacterium | reverse complement strand
TGCGCCGCGCAGCGTTTTCGCGCCTTGTGAGGACGGAATAGGTATTGCCGCGCCGTTGCAGTTTCCCGGCGGGGCGGAAGCCGCGCCTTTTCAGCTTTGCCGTGATCTGCGCCTCGCTGAGGCATTTTCGTTTAAGCGTCTTCCCGGTACGGACGGGATCGGCGAAACCGGTGTCCGGAAGGCTGACCACGGCCAGCGCGAGAGGCAGGGCGATGAGGGCAGTTTTCAGCATGGGGGGCGCTCCTTGCTGAGGAAGGGTGGCACCCTGCCAGAATGCACGCTTCAGTCTGAACGCCGCCACGCCCGTCCGTTCATCCGCCGTTCAGCCGGAATGGCGGATTTCTGCGGGTTACCCTGAATGTGCGGCGAAGAACTCCAGCGTCCGCTGCCGGGCCAGTCTGGTGCTCTCCGCGTCATAGTCCGCGCGGCGGTCGGAATTGAAGCCGTGCCCCGCCGGGTACATGTAGACCGGCACGTCCGGATGGGCCTGTTTGATGCGCTCCACATTCTCCATCGGGATCGTCGGGTCCTTCTCGCCGAAATGCAGAATGATGGGGCACTGAGGAGTTTCGTCCAGAAAATCGACGATCAGCCGCCCGTAATAGCCCGCCGCGGCCGCGAGGCCCCTGACCCGGCAGGCCGCCACCCAGGCCGCCGTGCCGCCCCAGCAATAGCCGATCGCGAAGACGGGAGGCTCGAGCCGGTCCGCACAGGCCTGCAGGTCGAGCGTCACCTTGTCCCAGTCCGCATTGTCCGCCAGTTCGCGCGCCCGGGCGATGTTTGCCGCCCTGTAGTCCACGTCGAAGGCCCGTTCCTGCCGGTCGAAGAGGGAAGGGGCGATGACCTCAAACCCGTCGCCCGCGAAGTGGTCGGCCAGTTCGCGGATATGGTCGGTGACGCCGAAGATTTCCTGAATCAGAATGAGCCCGCCCCGTCGCGTACCCCGCGCCGGGACGGTACAGCCGCCGAAGAGAAAACCGTCTGCTGACCGAATGTCGATGGGTTGTTCCGGTGGCAGGGCCATGGCGTTCCTCCGTTTTCTTGCCCCTCACCCGTCCCGGCTTCGCCGGGCCGGCCTCTCCCGAGGGAGAGGTGATAAGCATGCGCATCATTCTCCTCTTCCGCCGGGAGAGGAAGGGGCCCGCGGCGCGTCAGCGCCGTGGGAAGGTGAGGGGCATTTCATAAACCGATTGTAATCGCTTCACGCATTGAACCGGAACAGCATAACATCGCCGTCGCGCACCACATAGTCCTTGCCTTCCAGGCGCATGCGGCCCGCCTCTTTCGCCTTCGCCTCGCCGCCTGCGGCCACATAATCGTCCCAGGAAATCGTCTCGGCGCGAATGAATCCGCGCTCGAAATCGCTGTGGATGATGCCCGCGGCCTTCGGCGCGGTGGCGCCCCGGCGCACGGTCCAGGCGCGCGCCTCGTTCGGGCCGGCAGTGAAAAAGGTAATGAGATCGAGCAGCCGGTAGCCCGCCCGGATCAGCCGGTTGAGCCCGGGTTCCTGCAGCCCCAGTTCGCGCAGAAATTCCTCCCGCTCCGCCGCATCGAGCACCGCCAGTTCGGCCTCGATCTTGGCCGAGATGACGACGGATTGCGCGCCTTCCTCGCGGGCCAGCGCCTCGACGCGTTCGGAATATTCATTGCCCGTGGCGGCGGAAGCCTCGTCCACATTGGCGACATAGAGCACCGGCTTGGCGGTGAGAAGCTGCAGGCCCTTGAACCGCTTTTGCTCCTCCTGCGGAATGTCCGCCTGCCGCGCGGGCCGCCCCTCGCGAAGCACGGCGAGCACACGTTCCATCACGGGCACCAGCGCCTTCGCCTCCTTGTCGCCGCCGGTGACCCGTTTTTCAAGCTGGGGCAGGCGGCGTTCCAGGCTTTCGAGATCGGCCAGCATCAACTCCGTCTCCACCGTTTCGGCATCGGCGACGGGGTCCACGCGCCCGGTGACATGGGAAACGTCGTCGTCCTCGAAACAGCGCAGCACATAGGCGACCGCGTCCACCTCTCGGATATTGGCGAGGAACCGGTTGCCCAGGCCCTCGCCCTTCGAGGCGCCTTTCACGAGTCCGGCGATGTCCACGAAACTCAGCCGTGCGGGAACGATGTTGGCGGATTTGGCGATTTCGGCGATGCGGAACAGGCGCGGGTCGGGCACCGCCACCTCGCCCACATTGGGCTCGATGGTGCAGAAGGGATAGTTCGCCGCCTGCGCCGCCGCCGTCTGGGTGAGGGCGTTGAAGAGGGTGGACTTGCCCACATTGGGCAGGCCGACGATCCCGCATTTGAATCCCATTAAATGCCTCTGGAATTGGAGGAGCGAGGGGAGAGGAGCGAGAAGCGAGAGGGGTTCCCGCTTCTCCTCACTCTCTTTTCTCGCTTCTCTTCACTCTTTTTTCTCTTCACGGATCGGTTTGGGCGGCGGGGCCTTCAGGGCCACCCGGTTCATGAAGCCCGCATCGTCGCCCGCCGCGAGGTAGGGCGCGGCATCCGCGATGGCGTCGAGCAGATCGTCCACCCAGACCTGCCGCTCCCCCTTGGCGAAGTCGCTGAGCGCATAGCGTTGCACCGCCTCGCGCGCGCCCGGATGGCCGATGCCGATACGCACCCGGCGGAAGTTGGCGCCGATATGGGCGGTAAGGGAGCGGATGCCGTTATGGCCGGCCGCGCCGCCGCCCGTCTTGACGCGGATCTTTCCCGGCGCCAGGTCCAGCTCGTCGTGGAAGACGACCACGTCCTCCAGCGGGATATCGAAATAGCGCACCGCCTCGCCCACGGCCCGGCCGGATTCATTCATATAAGTCATGGGCTTGAGCAGCAGCACCTTGTAGCGGCGCTCTTCATGGGTGAGGAAACCGTCCCGCGCGGCGGAGCGGAAGCGTTTGCGCGCCGCACCGAAGCCATGCGCCGCGGCGATGGCGTCGGCGGCCATGAAGCCCACATTGTGCCGGTGGCCGGCATAGGCCGCCCCCGGATTGCCCAGACCCACGAATAGCAGCATGTACGGATGCGCGGCGGATCACTCCTCGCCGCTCTCCCCGCCTTCTTCCGCTTCCTCGCCTTCGGCCGCCTCTTCGGCCTCGGCCTCCTCGGCGGCGGCTTCCGCTTCTTCCTCCTCGGGTTCCTTCACCACGGTGGGCGCGGCGATGGTGGCGATGGTGAAGTCGCGGTCGGTGATGGTGGGAGTGGCGCCCTCGGGCAGCTTGATGTCGGAAATATGTACGCCGTCGCCGATGTCGAGGCCCGTCAAATCCACCTCGATCTGCTCCGGAATGGCGTCGGCGGGCACGCTGATCTCGATGGTGTGGCGCACGATGTTGAGCACGCCGCCGCGCACGAGGCCCGGGCTTTCCTCCTCATTGAGGAAGTTGACGGGAATTTCCACATCCGTGCGCGCGCCCTTGCTCAGGCGCAGCAGGTCCACATGCAGCGGAATGTCCGTCACCGGGTGATACTGCACGTCCTTGGGGATGACGCGCGTCTTCTTGCCGTCCAGGTTCACCATGTAGAGCGTGTTGGTGAAGGCGCCGGTCTGCACCTCCCGCTTGAGCAGGCGGTGTTCGATCTTGATGGTCACGGGGGGCTTGTTGTCGCCATAGATGACGCCGGGCACATAGCCCTCGCGCCGCGTCGCCCGGGCGGCCCCCTTACCGCTCCTCTCGCGCGGCAGCGCCTG
>JBKHIN010000344.1:0-3683 GCA_046538635.1 Alphaproteobacteria bacterium | reverse complement strand
TTCCGGGAGCGCTCTATCTGCTGCTGGCGCTGGGCGCGGCGCTGGCGGTGCTGCGCACGGCATCGGCTTCTGCGCCTGCGAAAAGCGGGCCCGGCGCGGCCCCGCCCTTCCCGGTGGACGCCGGGAAGCTGGGCATGGAACTGGGCCGGGAGCTGGAACGCGAGGTCCGCCAACACCCGCTGCGCGCCGTTTCCATCGCCATGGTGGGCGGCGCGGTGCTGGGCGCCAGCCCGGAGTTGCGCCGGGGACTGTTCAGTCTGTTCCCCGGGCCGCATTCAGAAAGCCGTCCCCGGACGGCGAGCGAGTCACGGTTCTGAAGGCCGTGGGGAGGTAATCGTCTTTTGCAGGTGATCCGTATGGCCCAAATCGTGAAGGAGACAAATTCATGACGCTGTTCGTTGCCGCGACCACCCTTTCGCCCGACGCCGTCAGCTCCCCCCGGCAATACGAGGCGCTGGAGAAGGAAGTGGTTGAAAAGATCAAGCGTGAATGCCGCCACATCGAGTGGAAGGCCAACTACGCCCTCATGGGGCCGTTCGATTATCTGGACGTGTTTGAAGCCCCCGACGTGGAGGAAGCCATGAAGGCCGCCGCCATCCTGCGCTCGGGCGGGCATGCGCGCGTCGAGGTCTGGCCGGCCAAGAACTGGCAGCGGTTCAAGGAGCTGATGCACGAGATCGAGGGGGGTTGACGGCGCCTTGCTGGCCGTCATCCCCTCGTGAACGCTTGACGGAACTGATCGGTACAGGGAACGTGTTCCGAGGCCCGTGTTTCCGGAGCAGCGGCATGCCCCGGTCAAAGGGCCTTGCGCAAATCCGCCAGGGCGGGCGCGTTCTTCCAAATGCCGGCCCACGGATCGTCTTTCTGTGGGAGTCTCCGGAATACGTTCCCGAGCGTGTATTTGTCCGGCTTCATGTCCGCCGCCAGCGCTTCCGCCCAATCGAGCGGGGTGGCCACCGGCGCCTGCGCACGGGCGCGCAGGGACCAGGGCGCCACGGCCGTTTGACCGTAGGCATTTCTCAGATAGTCCACGAACACCCGGCCGCCGCGCTTGTCCTTGCGCTGCTCGATGGTGGCGAGCGTGTCGTGCTTTTCGGCGACGCGTTCGGCGAGGTTCCGCGCCCAGCCGCGGGCCTCGTCGAAATCACCCTCGCGGGAGTCGTCGACGGGGATCAGCACATGAAGCCCCCTGGAGCCAGTCGTCTTTACGAAGACCGGGATCTCTTTCGCCTCGCACAGGTCCCGCAGCGCCGCCGCCACTTCCTGCACCTTCGAGAAATCATCATCAGGCGGATCAAGGTCGAAGATGATCTGGTCCGGGCGGCCGGGGTGTCCGGCCCGGCTCAGGGCGGCGTGGAGTTCGATGGTGCCCTGATCGGCGACCCAGGCGAGCGCGGCGGCGCTGTCGATGCCCACATAATCGACCGTACCGCCCTCCTTCTTCTGGCGGATGCGGGGAATCCAGTCCGGAAAATAGTCCGGCGTGTTCTTCTGGAAGAATCCCTCTTCGCCGATGCCGTCGGGGAAGCGGCGCAGGGTGATGGCGCGGTCCTTCAGGTAAGGAAGCATGGCGGGAGCGATGCGCCGGTAGTAATCGACCAGGTCCGCCTTGGTCAGCCCGGCTTCGGGAAACATCACCTTGTCCGGTCTGGAAGCGGATATTTCTTCCGGTTTCGGTGCGGCGCCTGCCATGTCTGCCCTCCGTTTCCCGACCCCCGCGTTCGCAATCATCGCACAGGAGAATCGCGGACGGCGCCACCCGTGTTCCCTGATATCGGCAATTTCGATTCCCGGAATCGGAAAAATCGGTTTGTCCCATGACGGGCGCGGGCGTAAGGTTCGGCCGTGAATCGGGGTCGTGCCGCGCTCCGGCGTGCCCCGATCCGAATTCTTGAAAATCCATCCGGAGGACAAGCCCATGTCACTTGCTGGCTCGAAGACGTTTGAGAACCTGAAGGAAGCCTTCGCCGGCGAAAGCATGGCCAATCGCCGTTACCTCTACTTCGCCCAGAAGGCCGATGTGGAAGGCTTCAACGACGTGGCTGCCGTGTTCCGCTCCACCGCCGAGGGCGAAACGGGTCACGCCCACGGGCATCTGGAATTCCTGGAGGAAGTCGGCGATCCCGCCACCGGCGAACCCATCGGCGACACGCCCAAGAACCTGAAGGCCGCCATTGCGGGCGAAACCCACGAATACACCGACATGTATCCGGGCATGGCGCGCACGGCCCGCGAAGAAGGCTTCGATGAAATCGCCGACTGGTTCGAAACGCTGGCCAAGGCGGAAAAGTCCCACGCCGGCCGTTTCCAGAAGGCGCTGGACGAACTCTGATCCGGGCGGCCCCGTGTCGCTGTGCGGTGAATGGCGGGACGCGGGCCGGCCGCGTTCCGCGCGCCCTTGGCGCAAGATGCTCCGCATACGGTGTGTGCGGCAGAGTCCGGCGCTTTAATCGGAGAGAGATGCGGCCATGAGCGAGCGTTCCGGAAAGGCGCCGCGGGAGGGCAGCCTGGACGCGCCCACGCGTCACCCGCTCCGGTGGCAGGAGCCGGAATTTACCGACCCTGAAAAGCTGGATGCGGAAATGCGCCGCGTTTTCGACATCTGCCACGGCTGCCGGCGCTGCTTTAACCTGTGCGACTCCTTTCCGCGCCTGTTCGATCTAATCGACGAGTCGGAAACGGGCGAACTCGACGCCGTGCCCAGCGAGCGTTTCAAACACGTCGTGGACGCCTGCACGCTGTGCGACATGTGCTTCATGACCAAGTGCCCCTATGTGCCGCCCCATGAGTTCGATCTGGATTTCCCCCATCTCATGCTGCGCTACCGGGCCATGGAACAGGCACAGGGCAGGACGGATTTCGTGGCGCGCGAACTGGGCCGCACGGACCGTAACGGCCGCCTGCTGGGGCCCATTTCCGGCGTGGTGAACTGGGCGACGGACGAGGACAACCCGCTGACGCGCCCGCCCATGCACGCGGTTCTGGGCATTCACCGCGAAGCGCATCTGCCCCGCTATCATTCAAAGGCCTTTGTTCAACGGGCGAAGGAGATGGGGCAGGGGAGCGAGGCATCGGCTCCCGCCGGAGAAACGGCGCAGGCGGACGAACCGGAGGTGCCGGCCGCCGGGCGCAAGGCGGTGCTCTACGCCACCTGTTTCGTGAACTACAACAATCCCGGCATCGGCGAGGCGCTGCACGAAATTCTCACCCATAACGGCGTGGCGCTGGAAACGGTGCATCCCGGTTGCTGCGGCATGCCCCGGCTGGAGCAGGGCGAGATCGCGGCGGTCGCCGAAAGCGCCCAGAAGGTTGCGGAAGCACTTATTCCGTATGTGGATGAAGGGCATGACGTCATCGCGCTGGTGCCCTCCTGTGCGCTGATGCTGAAATTCGAATGGCCGCTCATCCTGCCGGAGAACGAGAACGTCAAGCGGCTGGCCGCCGCCACCTTCGATCCGTCCCAGTATATTGTGGACATCGCGAAGAAGGAGGGGCTGGCGCCCGGCTTGAAGCCGCTGGACGGTCCCGTCTCCATGCACCTGGCCTGCCATGCGCGGGCGCAGAACATGGGCGCAAAGGCGGTGGAAATGCTGCGGCTGATTCCGGAAATGCAGGTCAAGCCCATCGAGCGGTGTTCCGGACACGGCGGAACCTGGGGCGTGATGAAGGAAAATTTCGAGGTG